>JAEUMC010000046.1 GCA_016793415.1 Devosia sp.
CGCGAGCCGCCGGCCATCGACGCCGCCGCCGAGTAGAGACCCCGAGCGTTCCCGGAAACGCTCCAGCGAACGAGGAGCCAAAAATGGCCCAGCCGCAGATGCCGTCAGCCCGTGCCTGGAGCTTCGATCTCGATTTCGAGGGG
This sequence comes from Devosia sp., assembly GCA_016793415.1. Classification (GTDB taxonomy): domain Bacteria; phylum Pseudomonadota; class Alphaproteobacteria; order Rhizobiales; family Devosiaceae; genus Devosia_A. Next base: position 144 of record JAEUMC010000046.1, read on the forward strand.
ATCGGCTGGCTCACCATCGATGTCCCCGATGCGCCGGTAAACACGCTGAGCCGCGAAACGCTGGCCGAACTGATGGGCATCGTCACGGCGCTCGAGGGGCTGGTGACATCGGGCGAACTCAAGGGCGTGGTGCTGCTGTCGGGAAAGGATTCCGGTTTCATCGCCGGGGCCGACGTCACCGAGTTCGACGAGATGTCCGATCCCGGCGTGCTCAAGGCGGCACTCGACCGGGCGCATGCGCTGTTCGATCGGATCGAGGCGCTGAAGGTGCCGGTGGTGGCCGGCATCCACGGCTTCTGCCTCGGCGGCGGGCTCGAGCTGGCCCTCGCCTGCCAGTACCGGATCGCCGTCAACGACGACAAGACGCGCATCGGTTTCCCTGAGGTCAACCTCGGCATCTTCCCGGGCTTCGGCGGTTCCGGCCGCTCGATCCGGCAGGCCGGACCGGTCGATGCAATGCAGATCATGCTGACCGGCAAGCTGTTGCGGGCCGGCCAGGCGCGCCGCATGGGATTGGTCGACAAGCTGGAGCGGCACCGCGATACCCTGCGTTGGGAAGCGCGAAAAGCCGTGCTGCAGAACAGGAAGAGCAGCGAGGCGCCGTTCGCCAAGCGGGCCGCCGCCTTCGGCCCGGTGCGCGGCTACATCGCCAACAAGATGCGCGAAGAGGCGAAAAAGAAGGCCAACCCGGCACATTTCCCCGCGCCCTACGCGCTGATCGACCTGTTCGAGGAACATGGCAACGACTGGCGGGCAATGAAGCAAGGCGAGGCCGAGCGGTTCATTCCGCTGATGGACTCGGCGACCTCGAAGAACCTGCGGCGCGTGTTCTTCCTTTCGGAAGGCCTGAAGAAGCAGGGCGTACGCGGCAAGGACAAGCCGGTGTTCCGACGCGTCCATGTCGTCGGCGCCGGCGTGATGGGCGGCGATATCGCCGCCTGGTGTGCGCTGCGCGGGATGGGCGTGACGCTGCAGGATCTCGACATGGAGCGCATCAAGCCGGCGCTCGAGCGCGCCAGGAAGCTGTTCCGGAAGCGGCTCAGATCGAAGACCGAGATCGACAATGCCGTCGCCAGGCTCGAGGCCGACGTCACCGGCAAGGGCATCGCCCGGGCCGATGTGATCATCGAGGCGGTGGTCGAAAAGCTCGAGATCAAGCACAAGGTGTTCATCGATGCCGAGCTCAGGGCTAGGCCCGATGCGATCCTCGCGACCAATACGTCCTCGATCGAACTCGAACGCATCGCCGAGGGGCTGACCAATCCGGGCCGGCTGATCGGGCTGCATTTCTTCAACCCGGTGGCCCAGTTGCCGCTGGTCGAGGTGATCCGTTCGAGCTTCAACTCCGATGACGATATCGCCCGCGGCGCCAGCTTTGCGCTGGCCATCGGCAAGTCGCCGGTGGTGGTGAAGTCGGCGCGCGGCTTCCTCGTCAACCGGGTGCTGATGCCCTACATGCTCGCTGCCGTGCAGCGGGTCGAGGGTGGGGCGAACAAGGAACAGATCGACGCTGCGGCGGTGGCTTTCGGCATGCCGATGGGGCCGATCGAACTGATGGACACGGTGGGGCTCGATGTCGGCAAGTTCGTTGCCGAGGAGCTCGGCAGCCCGGTATCTCCGGCCAGCGATTTTGCCCGGCTGATCGCCGAGAACAAGCTCGGCCGCAAGAGCGGGCAGGGGTTCTACACCTGGACCAACGGCAAGGCGGTGAAGGGTGAGGTGCCTCCGCATCCGGACCTCGCCGGGCTCGGCCGCGAGCTGGTGCAGCCACTGGTCGATGCCACCGAGATCGCCGTGGCCGAGGGCGTCGTCGCCTCGGCCGACCTCGCCGATATCGGCGTCATCTATGGGACCGGTTTCGCACCGTTCCTCGGGGGGCCGATGCAGGCCCGCAAGGACGGGAGAGCCTGAGATGGCCGAGTTGCGCAAAGTCGCCATCGTGGGCTCGGCCCGCATCCCGTTCGCCCGCGCCTATACCGGCTATGCCGAAGAGGGGAACCTCTCGATGCTCGGCGCGGCGCTGGGTGGGCTGGTCGACAAATACAACCTCAAGGGCGAGGCGATCGGCGAGGTGATGGCTGGCGCGGTGCTCAGCCACAGCCGCGACTTCAACCTGGCCCGTGAAGCCAGCCTCGATGCGGGCCTCTCGCCACGCACCCCGGGCACCAATGTACAGATCGCGTGCGGCACCTCGCTGCAGGCGGCGCTCTCACTCGGCGCCAAGATTGCAACCGGCGAGATCGACAGCGCCATCGCCGCCGGCTCCGACACGGTATCGGACAGCCCGGTGGTGTTCGGTGACAAGTTCCAGCACCGCATGATCGAACTGAGCCGTGCCCGCACCACGGGCGAAAAGTTCAAGGTGTTCAAAGGTTTCAACCTCGGTGAGCTGACCCCGATCGCCCCGTCGACACAGGAGCCGCGTACTGGCCTCTCGATGGGCCAGCACTGCGAACTGATGGCCCGGCAGTGGGAGATTTCGCGCGAGGAGCAGGATGCGCTGGCGCTGAAGAGCCACCAGAACGCCGCCCGCGCCTATGACGAGGGCTTTCATGACGACCTGATCGTGCCGTTCGCCGGCGTGCTGAAGGACAACAATGTCCGTGCCGATACCAGCCTCGAGAAGATGGCGACGATGAAGCCCGCCTTCGACAAGAGCTCGGGCAAGGGCACGCTGACCGCCGCCAATTCCACCCCGCTGACCGACGGGGCCGCCTCAGTGCTGCTCGCCGGCGAGGAATGGGCGCGCGCCCGTGGGTTGCCGGTGCTGGCCTACCTGACGCTGGGCCAGGTGGCGGCCAACGATTTCGCGCATGGCGAGGGGTTGCTGATGGCTCCGACCATTGCCGCCTCGGAAATGCTGCGCCGCTCCAACCTCAGCTTCGACGATATCGACCTGTTCGAGATCCACGAGGCCTTTGCCGCGCAGGTGCTGGCCACACTCAAGGCGTGGCGCGACCCGGACTACAATCGGAACGTGCTTGGTCGCGAGACGCCATTGGGCGAGATCGACCCCGACAAGATCAACACCAAGGGCTCGAGCCTCGCCTACGGCCACCCCTTCGCCGCCACCGGCGCCCGCATCCTCGGGCTTACCGCCAAGCTGCTCAACAGCACGGAAAAGCAGCGCGCCCTGATCTCGGTGTGCACTGCCGGCGGCATGGGCGTGACGGCGCTGGTCGAGCGCGCGGCATGACGCCCACGGGGCCCGGCAAACTGCCCGTGATGCAGGCGTTTCCACAGGGGTCATTGCTCTTGACGCATACGTCAATGTCCCGCTTGTCAGCGAAAACCTGATGCCATAGGGTCCGTACCCAATCCGGCGGTTCCGACCAGTCGGCTCAAAATAAGGCATGGCATGCTAATCGCCGGCCAACGTCAGGAAATGTCTTTCAAGGAGATGGGACAACAATGAAAATAACACAGGTCCTCAAAGCGGTCACAGCCGCCGGCGCGTTAGCGCTGATGATGTCGAGCGCGGCGCTTGCCGTGACGCTCAACCTGGGCAATGGCGGCGAGCCCGGCTCGCTCGACCCGCACAAGGTTTCGGGCGACTGGGAGAACCGCATCGTTTCCGAATATCTGGAAGGCCTCGTGACCGAGGACGCCCAGGCCAAGGCAGTCGCCGGCCAGGCGGAATCGTGGACCATCTCCGACGACGGCCTCGTCTACACCTTCAAGATCCGCGGCGACGCCGTGTGGTCCGACAATGTGCCGGTGACGGCGCAGAACTGGGTCGATGCCTTCCAGCGCCT
>JAEUMC010000928.1 GCA_016793415.1 Devosia sp.
GCCGAATAGACCTCGTGCAGCAGTTTCTCGCCGGCCCGCACATCGGAATTGCGGCCAACCTGTACGGTGACGCCGTCGGCCCCGACGAAATCGAAGGCAGCGACCGGCGGGTGCATGTCGTTGTGATCGAAGATGATGCGCGGCTCGATGAAGGCATAGGCCGGCAGTGTGCCCGCGGCGGCATCGGCATGGAACTGCTGCATGCCGTGAAACCTGGTCTTCCAATAGGGCTTGAGCGCCGGGCCGTTGATCAGCCCGGTCAGCGAGACGATCTGCGTTTCGTCGAAATACACCGCCCAGGAAATGCCCGCCGCCTCGAGCCGGTTGAAGATCGTCGGCGCGGCGTTGAGCGTCGGGTCCATCCATTTGAGGTAACCCGCCGCTCCGCCGCTATTGGTGACAAAGCCCGACGAGGTCGAGGCATTGAAGAAGGCGCGGTTGCAGAAGGTTTGCGACGGCACGGCGCAGTGCCAGGCATCATACACCGCAAAGCCGCGGGCCAGAGTGCTGAACACCGGCAGCATGTCGGGGCTGAAGCCGCCCATCACCACCGCATACTCGTCGGGCTGGGGCTGCCGGCCTTCACTCGCGACGAAGCTGTTGATGTAGTCGGTGACGAAGCCGTTCATTTGGGCTGCGGTCCCCGCCGGCGGGGCGTTGTACGGCGCCGTCATGGCGCCGTAGTCGAGGCCCGCGTTGCCGGGCGGGTCGACCGTGCCGAACAGTTGCGTGTTGACGTGCGGGTACTCCTCGCCGGGGTCGGGCGTCGGGCTCGCCATGATCGCGTCGGTGGAGCCGGCATAGATATGGGCCGCGATCTCGCCGCTCGGCGAGGGGTTGGCGAAGCTGCCATTGCCGACGCCGTCGAAGCTTTGTCCATCGGGAAGCTGTCCGGGCGGATAGAGCTGCCCGAGGAGGTTATCGAACGAGCGGTTCTCGAACATGATGACCACCAGGTGGTCGAGTGCGCCGCCCGGATTGGCCTTGGGAGTATCCTCGGCACCCGCTGTCGCCGGTGACGTGCTCGCTCCGGCCATCGCGGCGGCGCCGAGTTTGAGGAAGCTGCGTCGCGAGGGGCCCGCGGTCTCTGTCAAGGCACCGGCACCTGGCTGGTGGCGGCGATGGCGAGCTTCCAGCCCTCGGCCGGCGTCTCCTCGAGGTTGAGCCGGGTGACCATGTGATAGAGCCGATCGGCATCGCTACCCCTGGCGGTGCAGAACCGGTCCTGCAGGTAGAACGGCGGCGTCGCCTGGTAGTAGAGCGTCGCCGAAACACTGGCCGGCTTGCCCTTGAGCTCGCTCAGCGGCACCGCATAGGCGAGGCTGTCCGAACCACCCTGCACATAGTCGGGGTCGTCGCCGACGCCGACCGAGCCGGCTTCCAGCGCCAGGTCGTCGCCGGCCCCCAGGGCATTGGCGATCTCGACCCGCTGCTCGAGCGGCAGGTAGCCGCCGGGCAGCAGCCGGTTGTCCTTCACTGTCGAACAGATCGACAGGAAACTGGTGGTCAACTGACCCGACGGAGCGGAGCCTGCGCCGCAGACCGGCGCCGTGCCGTCTGGGGTCGAGACCAGCTCCTGGTAGATCTGGGCCTGCGCCTGGCTGGTGATGGTCTCGAAATGCGGCTGATGCAGCCGTTGCTCGGGCGCGATGCGGGCCTGGCAATTGGCATCCCACCAGTATTCGCCATCGAGCGGCGCTGCATTGGCGTCGATCAGGGCGCCGGCCGCGTTGGTACCGCCCGAGCGCCACAGCACCGCGCCGCCGGCATCGAGCACCGAGAACTCGATAAAGGCGCGGCGGAAGCCGACGCCCGAGGGGAACTTGTGTCCGACCTTGTTGGTGACCTTCACCGTGGCGGAAAGGGTGGTGTCGCTGACCGCAACACTGCCGACCGCGATGTCGGCGGTGTGCTGCCTCGCCTGGTCGAGCATGGCGCCCTCGGTCCACAGCAGCGGGTCGGTGCCCTTGCTGCCCAGCATCGGATCGGCGATCGGGATGCCGAGAATATCGGGGAACTGCTGCGCCAGCTTGACCAGGAAGACGTTGAGCCCGACCAGCGTATGCAGCGCAAAGTTCTCACGCGCCGTTAGGTCGATTTTCTCCGGCGCAGTGGCGTTCTCGGCCTCGGGGAAGTTCGAGTATTCCTGGATGCTGGCGATCTTCGAGGTGTAGGGCACGCCGTTGGCGTCGCTCGTCGCCATGTGGCAATCCTGGCAGGAGAGCGGGGTCCCGCCCGCCCCCTGCGGCAGCGCTCCATCGGGCGTCGAGCCGGTGCGGAAATCGCTGAACGCCCATTCGGGATAGGTCGTCTGTTCGTAGATATGGGCGATGATCTTGCCGTCCTGCAGCACCGGCAGGTGCACGGTGTGGCAGGAGCCGCAGACTTCCGATGCGGCGATCGTTGGGTGCCTCTCGGGCGTGATGCCCATCGCCTGTTTCATCGGGGTGGTCTGTGGCTTGTCGAACGGTCCGATCAGCGAGTCCGGCGGCCCCACCAGGAAGCTGCCGGTGAAAGTCTTGGCGAAGCCGGAATTGTCGGGGTTGAGCAGCGCCTGCCGCTCGGCGACGCAGGCATTCTGCGGCGCTGCCAGGAGGGTGTCGGTGACCCGATCGCCCAGCGCCATGCGGTGGCAGGCCGTGCACGAGACGCCGTCGCGCGCCAGCATGGCGTATTTCGCCATGTGCCCGGGGCCCTCCCAGGGCAGGGTGTCGAGGGCCGAGCGCTCGAAGGTCGAGCACTGCCCGCCGGCCGATTTGGTGTCGATGTTGAACTGCCGCTCGCCGGCAATGCCATGGCACCCGAGGCACACCGTCTGCACTGTGTCGGCGGAGTCGGGGTGGAAGGTCTGCGTTTCGCTTGCCAGCTGCGCAAAGAAGAACGGG
>JAEUMC010000985.1 GCA_016793415.1 Devosia sp.
CTTCACCTCCCCCTTTATGGGGGAGGCCGGGAGGGGGCCGTCTCTATCAGTCGGCACCTCTACCGCTCAGGCATCCCCGCCTCCACCCAGCGCACGAACAGTGCGATCTCCTCGTCCGTCAGCGGGTAGCTGAGGAAGGGCATGCGTGGGGTGCTGATGCCTTTGAGCCGCCGGATCAGCTCGCTGCCGTCCGGGTCACCCGGCAGCAGCACCGGGCCATCCCTGCTGCTGCCGGCGAGCGCCAGGGCGTAGCTGTCGAGGCGGAGGCCGCGGCCGGCGCCCTGAGCCGAATGGCACATCACGCAGTGCTTGGTGACGATGGGATTGATGTCCGCCCAGGTCGGGGGCTTGTCCACCGCTTCGGCGGCCGCTGCCGCCTGCATGGTGCCGAGCAGAAGTAATGCGACAAAAGTCCGCTGCATGATGGCGACCTAAGTCAGTATCGGAATGAGACGGCTAAATCGACTTCGTGTGTACGTGCTAGCACATTCGCAATCGACATGCGCGCGGCGCATCGAATTCGCCGTCTTCAGACTTGCTATATACGTGTAACACCTGATGAATTTGGCTCCAGCTGTTACTGGTGGGGCCTGTTCGTCGCGTGATATGCTGACCTTGCAGCCGCCGGCCGCCCGCCTGCGGCGTCTCGCGTGGGAGGAAGAACATGAGAGGACTGGTTCTGCTTGCACTGGCTGCTTCGTTCTGCCCGATGGTTGCGTCGGCCGCCGATGTCAGCCTCGACGACATGCGCAAGGCCGTCGACAAGTACAAGGACGTGAAGGTGGCGCTGGCCGATGGCTACATGACACCGGACAACCACTGCGTGTCGGCCGCCAATTCGGGGCTGCCGGCCGAGCTGGGGGCGATGGGGATCCACTATATCAGCCCGAAGCTGCTCGAGATCACCGGCACCGATCCGCGGGTCGACGGCAAGGGCACCTCTACCGATTGGATGCACCCGGCGGTGTTGATCTACGAACCGCAGGCCGATGGATCGCTCGAGCTGGTGGCGGTGGAGAACCTGGTGTTCCAGGCCGCCTGGGACGCCTCGGGCAAGACCGAGCAACTGGTGCTCAACGGGCGGCAATGGGACCATATGGCCGACGACCCGGCGACCGCCGGCGACGAGGCGCATGGCTTCATGCCGCATTATGACCAGCATGTCTGGCTCTACCGGGCCAACCCGATGGGCGACCTGATGCCGTTCAACCCGGCGGTTACCTGCGACCACGCTCCGGATGCACATAAAATGTAGTCACGGAAATCGGCAGTCGGGACTCCCTCTCCCGTTTACGGGGAGGGAGCGCCGACTGCGCGAATGGTGCTAGACCGCCGCCCGCGCCGCAAACTCCCGCCGCGCCGTCGCAATCCGTTCGCGGTTGTGGAAGGCGATGGCGCCCAGTTGCTTGACGCCGCCGACCAGCTCTTCGCCCAGTTCCGTCAGTTCGTATTCGACCCGCGGCGGGATCGTCGCAAAGGCGGTGCGGAGCACGAAGCCGTCGCGCTCGAGGTCCTTGAGCGTTGCGGCCAGCTGCTTCTGCGCAACGCCTCCGACATCGCGGGCGATCTCGCCGAAACGCATGCGGCCGGTTTCCAGCGCCACCAGCACCGGCACGGTCCAGCGCGCCCCGGTCAGGTCGAACATTTCGCGGACGATGGTCAGGTCTGGCTGGGTCATTCGGGCACCTCGATTCACGTCGAGGTACCCTGCACCGGCAAGCTTGCCACAGGCTTACAGGTGCACTCTCAGCGGGACGCAAAGCATGCTTTGCGCTACTTGTCCTTGTCCGCTGACCCGTCCCGCGCTTCCTCGATGCGGTCGCGGAACAGCGTCGCCCGCGCCAGAAGCATCAGGGTCACCGGGGTGGTCACGGTGACGAACAGGAAGATCACCAGTTCATGCACCACCAGGCGTTGCTGGGTGACGCTGAAGAAGATGGCCGAGGCGAGGAGGATCAGCCCGCCGCCCATGCTGGTGCCCATGGTGGGGGCGTGGATGCGGCGGTAGAAATCGGGGAAGCGGACGAGGCCGAGGCACCCCGCCATGGTGAGGCCGGCGCCGACGACGACGCACACCGAGACGAGGATCGCCAGCCAGAGCGGCAGTTCGTCGATCATTCGATCACCTCGCCGCGCATCAGGAACTTGGCCAGCGCCACCGTGCCGACGAAGCCGAGCAGGCCAATCAGCATGGCGAGTTCGAAATAGATGGTCGAGCCGGTGCGGATGCCCAGCGTCACCAGCAGCAACAGGCCGACGACGTAGAGCGCGTCGAGCGCCAGGATGCGATCCTGGGCGCGGGGCCCTCGCACCATGCGATAGAGCGTCGCCAGCATGCCGACCCCCAGCATCAGCTGAGCGGCGAAGAGGCTCCAGTCGAGGATCATCTGGCTCATTCGAAAATCTCCAGCAGCAGCCGCTCGTAGCGGTGCCTGACCGTGGCGATCCATTCGTCCTTGTCGATCAGGTCGAGCACGTGGATCAGCACGGTGTTGCGCTCGCCGTCATATTCGAGCCAGGCGCTGCCGGGGGTGGCGGTGAGGAGGCACGCCAGCACTGCCAGCCCGAATTGGTTGGTGAGCTTGAGTTCCATCTTGATGAAGCCGGCCGAGGGTTCGGCTCTCGGGTTGATCAGGATCAGCAGCACCGCGATGTTGGAGCGGATGATGTCGATGCCGGCCACCACGACCAGTTGCAGCAGGCTGAAGAGGCGCCGGAACCGCACCCGCCCCGGCAGCACGGCGGCGGCGGCGAGCGACACCACAATGGCGACGGCGCCGCCGAGGAGGATCTGGCCCAGCCCGATCGACTGCTGCAGCACCAGCCACAGGATCAGCAGCGCCGCGGCCAGCACCGGGTACGGGAAGAGCCGCTTCATGGCGCTGCTCCCTTGGGCAGCACGACATCCATGTAGCCGGTGGGCGAATGGATGAACGCCGCCGTTTCGGTGAAGAACGCCATGGCCGGGCCGGCAGCCAGCGCCAGCAGCACACACAGCGTCAGCAGCAGCACGATCGGGGCGAGTTCGGCGGTGCGGACGCGTGGCGGCTCGCTCTCGGGCAGCGAGGTCCAGAAGATGTTGATGCCGTTGCGCACCATCGCCACCAGCACCAGGAAGCCCGAGCCGATCAGTGCGGCGATGAACCACCAGGTGGCGGCGGTCGGGCCGGCGCCGAGCGCGGCCGAGATCATGGCGAATTTCGAGACGAACCCGGAGAGCGGCGGCAGGCCGGCCATGATCAGCGCGGCAATGGCAAAGCACCAGCTGACCAGCGTCGCGGCGCCGGGCACGGTGCGGCTCACTTCCTCGCCGTCATCGGGCGCTTCTTCTTCGTCGCCGTAGATTTCGAGCGACACCGCCAGCACCTGCGCTTCGGCCGGCAGGATCTGGTCGATCACGTCCTTGAGCAGGAACAGCGCACCGGCGGCGAGGGTTGCGACCACCACGTAGTAGAGCGCGCCGCTGGTCACCCCGGGCGCATTGTAGCCGACGGCCAGCAGGAGCGTCCCGGCGGAAACCAGGATCAGGTAGCTCGCCAGCCGGTCGAGCGCCTTGCTGGAAAGGGCGCCGATGCTGCCAAAGGCGATGGTGGCGAGCCCCAGCACCAGCAGCACGTTCTGCCCGAAGGCCAGCTCCGGGCCCGAGGCATTGGCGAAGACCAGGGTCCAGAGCCTGAGGATGGCGTAGAACCCCACCTTGGTCATCACTGCGAACAGGGCGGCGACCGGTGGCGCGGCGGAGGAATAGGTGCGCGGCAGCCAGAAATGCAGCGGCCAGGAGCCGGCCTTGATCAGGAAGGCGACCCCCAGCACGGCGGCGCCGGCATCGAACAGCCCGCGATCGTCGGGGGCGATCAGCGGCACGGCGCGGGCGATATCGGCCATGTTGAGCGTGCCGGTGGTGGCATAGATCAGCGCCACGCCGATGAGGAACAGGAACGAGGCGACGAGGTTGATGGCGATATAGTGCAGCGCCGCCTTCACCTGGTTGCGGCCCCCGCCATGCAGCGCCAGGCCATAGGAGGCGGCAAGCAGCAGTTCGAAGAAGACGAACAGGTTGAACAGGTCGCCGGTCAGGAAGGCGCCGTTGAGCCCCATAGTCAGGGCATGGAACAGCGGGAAGAAGTTGGCGCCGCGGCTGTGCCAGCGCGCCGAAGCATAGACCAGGGCGGCGAGCGACAGGATCGAGGTGACGAGCACCATCACCGCCGCGAGGCGATCGGCGACGAGCACGATGCCGAACGGTACCGGCCAGTTGCCGAGCGGATAGACGGCTGCGAGGCTCCCATTCGACCGCGCCAGCACCACCAGCAGCAGGATCGCCACCAGCAGCGAGGCGACGGAAAAGGCGAGATTGAGCCTCACCCGGCTGACCGAACGGAGGTTGCCGAGCAGCAGGTTGGCGATCACCGCCGCCATCGGCACGAGGATGGGCAGGATGGCGATGTGGTTGAGCTCGGCCATCAGTCGAGCTTTCCATCGACATGGTCGTTGCCGGTCAAACCGCGAGCGGCCAGCAGCACCACGAGGAACAAGGCCGTCATGGCAAAGCCGATGACGATGGCGGTGAGCACCAGGGCCTGCGGCACCGGATCGACATAGTCGCCCGGATTGGCATTGGCGCCATCGAGGATGGGGGCGGCATCCATGCGCAGCCGGCCCATGGCGAGGATGAACAGGTTCACCGCGTACGAAATCAGCGACAGCCCGATGATCACCTGAAAGGTGCGGGGGCGAAGGATCAGGTAGACGCCGGAGGCGGCGAGGATGCCGATGGCGGCCGCAAGGATCAGTTCCATTTCGCGAGGCCTCCCCGTTCCCTGGGGTTGGCCGGGCCGGCGGGCTTGGGCCGGCGGATCGACTGGTGCGCCAGGGCGATCAGCATGAGCACGGTGGCGCCCACCACCAGCGCGAAGACGCCGAGGTCGAACAGCAATGCCGTCGCCATCGGGATCTTGCCGATCAGCGGGATCTCGGCATAGGCGAAGGCCGAGGTGAGGAACGGCGCGCCCAGCGCCATGGCGCCGAGGCCGGTGAGCATGGCGAGCAGCAAGCCCCAGCCGATCCACAGCACCGGCAGCACGCGCAGCCGCTCTTCGACCCAGCGGGTGCCATGCGCCATGTACTGCAGGATGAAGCCCAGCGACATGATGATGCCGGCGATGAAGCCGCCGCCCGGCAGGTCGTGGCCGCGCAGCAGCATGTAGATGGCGATGGCGATCACCACCGGGAACAGCCAGGTCATGATCAGCGAGGGGATGCGCAGGAAATCGTCGGCGACGCGCTGGCCCTCGGCATTGCCGTCGAGCAGGCGCTGCTGTTCGGGCCGATCGGCGCTGTCGACCGCCGGGCGGAAGCGGCGCAGCAGGGCGAAGACGGTCAGCGCCACGATGCCGAGCACGGTGATTTCGCCCATGGTGTCGAAGCCGCGGAAATCCACCAGCATGACGTTGACCACGTTGGTGCCGCCACCCTCGGTATAGGCGTTCTTGAGGAAGAACTCCGAAATGCCCGGCGGGGCCGTGCGGGTCATTACGGCATAGCTCGCGAGCGCCGCGCCCAGCCCCACCAAGACGGCGAGGCCGACATCGCGCAGGCGCCTCAGCCGCATCTTCACCGTCAGGTCTTCCGGCACCGGCAGGCGCTTGGGCAGCCAGCGCAGGCCGAGCAGGATCAGCACCGTGGTGGCGATTTCGGCCAGCAGCTGGGTCAGCGCCAGGTCGGGGGCCGAGAGCCAGGCGAAGGTGATGCAGGTGGCGAGCCCGGCGCCGCCCATCAGGATCATCGCGGCGAGGCGGTGGAACTTCGCCTGCTGCGCCGCGGCAATGGCGCTGATGCCGCCCAGCAGCCAGACGAGGCCGAGCACCGGATCGAAGCTTGCGGGCAGCGGCAGGTTACCCATGCGGGCCCAGCCGGCAGCAACTCCGGCGGCGAGCGCCAGGAGCACCACGATGAAGACCTGCGGCTGCAGCCGCTGCGTGCTGAACAGTTTCAGGAAGCTCGGCGACCACTTGTTGGTGGCGTTGAGCAGCAGGCGCTCGAAGATGCGCTGGCCGCGGAAGCGGGTGAGGACCGGCAGCCCGTCGACATCGCGGAAGCGCCGGTAATAGGGGATGTAGATCACCGCGCCGCCGAGCATGGCGATGAAACTCATCAGCAGCGGCCAGTTGAAGCCGTGCCAGACCGAGAGGCTGTAATAGGGCGTTTCGGCGCCCAGCACCGACGTGACCGCCGCGGCGAGGAACGGTCCGATGGTGATGCCGGGGATGATGCCGACGGCAAGGCAGACCACCACCAGCAGTTCCATCGGCCGGCGCATCAGCGCCGGTGGCTCGTGCGGCACGCGGTCGAGCTCGGTGGGCGGTGGGCCGAAGAACACGCCATGCACGAACTTGATCGAGTAGGCGACGCTCAGCATGCCGGCGATGGTAGCGCCGATCGGCAGCGAGTAGTTGACGAAGATGTCGGGGTGGAACTCCGCCGTCTCGGTGAAGAACATCTCCTTGGAGAGGAAGCCGTTGAGCAGCGGCACCCCGGCCATGGCGCCGCTGGCGATGATGGCGAAGGTGGAGGTGAACGGCATCAGCCGCCACAGGCCGCTGAGCTTCCTGACATCGCGCGTGCCGGTCTCGTGGTCGATGATGCCCACCGCCATGAACAGCGACGCCTTGAAGGTGGCGTGGTTGGCGATGTGGAAGATCGCCGCCACGGCGGCGAGCGGCGTACCCATGCCGAGGAGCGTGGTGATGAGGCCGAGATGGCTGATGGTCGAATAGGCGAGGAGGCCCTTGAGATCGCGCTGGAACAGGGCGGCGGCGGCCCCGAAGATCAGCGTTGCGAGCCCGGTATAGGTGACGATGGCGAACCACAGCTCGGAATCCGACATCACCGGCCAGAAGCGGGTGAGCAGGAACACGCCGGCCTTCACCATGGTCGCCGAGTGGAGGTAGGCCGAGACCGGGGTCGGCGCCGTCATGGCGTTGGGCAGCCAGAACTGGAACGGGAACTGCGCGCTCTTGGTGAAGGCGGCGACGAGGAACAGGATCAGCGTCACCGGGTAGAGCGGGCTTTCGACCAGGGTCTTGCCGGAGGCCAGCACGTCGTCGAGCTCGTAGCTCCCGACGATATGGCCGATCAGCAGCATGGCGACGAACAGCGCCAGGCCACCCATGCCGGTGACGATCAGTGCCATGCGGGCGCCGTCGCGGGCGGCGCCGCGGTGGTACCAGTAGCCGATGAGCAGGAACGAGACGAGGCTGGTCAGCTCCCAGAACACCGCGAGCTGGATGATGTTACCCGAGAGCACGAGCCCGAGCATCGCCCCCATGAAGGCGAGCAGCAGCGCATAGAACCGCGCCACCGGATCCTGCGGCGACATGTAGTAGCGCGCATAGAGGACGACGAGCAGGCCGATCAGGGTGATCAGCACCGAGAACAGCCAGGCGAGGCCATCCAGGCGCAGCGTCAGGTTGAGCCCGAGCTGCGGGATCCACTCGATGCGGTAGGCCAGCACGCCGCCATCGGCGACCTGCGGAAACAGCAGCAGGGTGACTAGGAAGAGCAGGGCGGCAACGCCGCCCGCCACGTAGACGGCTCCTGAGGCTAATCGGCCCTGCAAGGCATAGGCGAGGACGCATGCCAGAAATGGCAAGGCGCACAATGTTCCCAATGCGACGTCAGGCGAAATCCCCGGCAGCGTCCCGTCCTCAGCTCAGCGTGTCCATTGGGTATAGGTGGGGAGGGGGCGGATGGAAAGTGCCCCATTTGTCGGTGCGGCCACTTGTCCGGTTGGGAGGCACTGGCAGTGCGGTGATCCTCCCCCGCCCCGCGGGGGAGGATCAAGGAGAGGCCGGTGCCCACCTGACAAAGAAGTGTTCCGTCCGTCAGAACCACCGCGGTTACGGTCGGCCGAATCAAACCAGGAGGGACGATGACCGAAGCCGTACCTGCCCGCCCCAGGCTCTATGATCGGCTGAAGGCTGCCACCAAGCACCGGCTGGCCGAGCCGATCCTGGCGCTGTTGTGCTTTCTCGAGGCGATGATCCTGCCGATCTTCCCCGAGATCATGCTGGCGCCGATGATCATTGCCGACCGGCTCAGGGCCTGGCGGCTGGCGGCGATCTGCACCGTCTCCTCGGTGACGGGCGGGCTCGCCGGCTATGCCATCGGCTACTTCCTGTTCGACACCATCGGCCGCGCCATCATCGATTTCTACGGCGCCGGCGAGGGCTTTGCCTCGCTGACCCAGAGCTTCAACGACAATGGTCCGCTGATGATTCTCGTCGGCGCGCTGTCGCCGATCCCCTACAAGGTGATCACCATTACCAGCGGCGTCGCCGGGCTCGACCTCTGGACCTTCGTGCTGTTCGGGCTGATCGGCCGCGGCATCCGCTATTTCGTGCCCTGCGGCCTGTTCTATTTCTTCGGCCCGGTGGCCAACGGTTTCATCGAAAAGCACAAGGCGGTGGCGGGGTGGGGCATGGTGATCCTCACCATCGTCGGCTTCGCCATGGCGCCGCTGCTGTTCCCGAAGGGCGAGACGCAGGTGGATGTGGTGGCGGAGGTGGGGGACTGAACGTGCGGTCGGGCATCCTCCCCCGCGGGGCGGGGGAGCAACCATGTGTCAGTGGGTCTCGATGACCCATGGTGTTGCTCGTTTGAGGACGAGGTTTGCGGCCTCGATGAGCTTTCGCATGATGGCGATGATGATGACCTTCTTGGGTTTTCCGACGCTT
>JAEUMC010000990.1 GCA_016793415.1 Devosia sp.
ACTGGAACACCATGGCGACGCCACGCTCCAGCGGCAGCATCCCGGTGACGTCGCGCCCGTCGATGGCGATGCTGCCTTCGGTGATGTTTTCGAGTCCGGCCAGCATGCGCAGCAAGGTCGACTTACCGCAGCCGGAAGGGCCGACAAACACCACGAACTCGCCGTGCTCAACATCGAGATCGACGGATTTGATGATCTCGGCTTCGCCGAAATTCTTGCGGACGGACCGTAGCGTCAGGCCAGCCATGCTCAGTCTCCGATCCGGCGAACGTTGAGGCCGAGCGCCGGCACGGTGCCGCCTTCGATGAGGAAGCCGGCGCCACCCGAGCCGTAGGAGGTGTCGGTGGCCTCGACGATGTCGCGGCCGGCGATCCTGAGGCTGATCCGCTCGCCCACGGCGCTGACCTCAAACAGCTGTCGGCTGTTCGCAGTGAAGGCGAACGGCACCGAGGCGAGGATATCGAGCTGATCGTCCCGACGGCGGACGATCGACGCCTTGCCGTCATGCACGACGCCGGCATAGTAGCGACGGTGGCCGCGTGCCCGCACCACCAGCCCCACCATTTCATGCAGCTCGATCACCAGTTCGGAGGCGATGGCATAGTCGCTCCAGTCGCGCGTGCCGAAGGTGATCACGCCATTGCTGTCCGGATGCGACAGGGTGAAGGTGTTGTAGATGTCGGTCGCCCAGTGCTTGGCCGACGACACGAACTGCTTGGTCCAGAATGTCGTGGTGTCCCAGGGGGTGAGCCGCGGCGTCAGCTCTTTCGAGGTGCCGAAACTCAGGTTTTCCGGAGCCCCGGTCCAGTCGAGCGCCATGATGGCGATCCGGCCCGAGAGGCGATGCTCGGCCGAGAGCTCGAGGCCCAGCCGGTGGATCGGCCGCCCGCCGGTATCGGGCACCTTGAAGGCGACCGGGTTGTCGCCTGCGTTGATCTCGAGCCACTCGCCATCGAGGCGGGCGAGCTGGTCGGTCTCGTCGAAGTAGTGGATGAAGAAGCGCACCGCCGGGTTGGTCGCCGCGAAACCGCGAATGGTGCCGGTGACGGTCTGGGTGGCGTAGAGCGTTGGGCTGGCAATCACCTCGAAATACGAGGTGTCCGATACGCCGCGCGGCTTGGGATCGATGAAGGTCGGCACCGAGACAGCACCGGTCACCCCCGCCGCCAGGCCTTCGAAGCTGAGCTCCAGCCCATTGGCTTCGCTCGAAGCGTTGAGGTTGCCGACCCGGGTGATCGCCTGGCGGCCCTGGTGCAGCGGGCAGCGCGCAAAGCCCTGCACCGAGCCCGGAAACTCGAAGGCGAAGCGGCTCGCCGGGGCGGTGTAGCTGTCGCCCCGCAGCTGTGCGGCGCTGCGCAGCACGCGGCGGGTCTCGATCACCGCATCGGTGACGCACTCGCCGCCATCGGCACCGACCACATACATCAGGTCCGCCACCGGCCCGCGGAAGTCGGGGCCGGTTTCGAGGCCGGCGAGACCGAGGCGGATGCCGTTGAGAGCCCCGAGGTTGCCGGCATTGCAATCGGTGTCCCAGCCCGAGGAGACGGCGATCTTCAGCCCTTTCTGGAAGTCGTCGCCGCCGAGCAGGAACGAGGCGATCAGCAGCGCATGGTTGGGCACCATCGGGCAGTTGCCCGGGTAGCGCTCATAACCGTGGTTGGCACCCAGCCAGTGCCGCACGGCGCGCCAATCGTCGCCTGCCCGCGCGCATTGCTCGCGCACATCGGCGATGACGCCATTGAGCTCGTTGCTCCGCGAGTACGTGAGACCCAGGTCGAGCAGCTTGTCGATATCGCGCTCGTCATAGGCGGCCGCCTGCATGGCGGCGAAGAGGCACGCTGCCTCGATCGCCACGCCATCATGGCTCACCGAGCCGGCGGCGCGGGCCATGGCTGCCGCCCGGTCCGGATCGGACGGGTTCGCCATTGCCCAGGTGTCGATGAAGATCTCGGCACCGATCTGCTCGGCCATGCCCTTGCCGTTCATGGCGATGGAACCACTGGCCGGGGCGGCGATGCCGTGCTTGAGCCGGAGATAGGCTGTGTGTTCGGTCGAACGGCCGAGCCCGCCCCACCACAGCACCGTCTTGTCCTCGACGATGTAGTTGAGCCAGGTGTCGCCGATCGCCTTGGCCGAGATGTCGGCAGGAAAGCCGTTATCCTCGAGCGCCCGATAGAACAGGAAGGTGCCCGAGATATCGTCGTCGGGGACGATCAACGGCCAGTTCACCCGGTGGTTCACGTAGTCCGCGACTTCGCCGAAGGTGTCGCGAATGGCCTCATAGGTCCAGCCTTCGACGGCACGGCCGAGATAGACGCCGATCAGCTTGCCGAGGACGCCGGCATAAGTCTTTTCGGCGACAGCGGTGAGCGGGGTGGGGGAGACACGGACGTTCATGGACTATCCTTTGACGGCGCCGGAGGTCATGCCGGAGATGAAGAAGCGCTGCAGCAGCAGGAAGAAGACGATGATCGGCGCCACCAGGATGAAGGCGCCGGCCATCAGCGCGCCCTGGTCGGTGGCGTAGGTGCCGTTCATCGACAGGTAGCCCAGCGTCATCGTGATGTTCGAGCGCCCCTTCTGGAACGTCGAGGTGATCAGGAACTCGTTCCATGAATTGAGGAACACGATGATCGCCACGGTGATCAGGCCCGGGCGCATCAGCGGCAGGATCACGTGGAGGAAGGTCTGGAACGGGTTGGCCCCGTCCATGAAGGCGGCGTCATCGACATCCTGCGGGATCGACAGCACATAGGCGCGCAACAGGAAGATCGAGATCGGCAGGTTGATGGCGGCGAGGATCAGCGCGGTCGCGGCGAAATTCCCCACGATCCCCAGCTTGGCGTAGACGAAGTACAGGGGGAACAGGAACAGCTGGATCGGCACCGTCGTCGCGCAGAGGAAGTAGATGGTGATCAGCTGCCAGCCGGGGATCTTGCGGCGGGCCAGGGCGAAGGCGGCGAGCGAGGCGCAGGCCAGCGTGATCAGCGTCGTGGTGCCGCTGAGCAGCAGCGAGTTGACGATGCCGATCGAGAACTTGCCGCCGTTCCAGGCCCGGACGAAGTTGTCGAGGCTGAGGCTCTCAGGCAGGCTAAGCGGGTTGGCGACGATCGCCGTATGCGGCTTGAAGGCATTGAGCGCCACCAGCCCCAGCGGCAGCAGCGCCACCAGCACCGCGCCGATCAGGAAGACGTTGGCGAGCGTACGGGAAACGGGGGATGCGCTGGTCTGCATGTCAGGCCTCGAGGCTGGCGCGGCTCATCCGCACATAGACGATCGATGCGATGAGCCCGAAGAAGCTCATCACCAGCGCCACCGCCGCGGCCTTGCCGACCTGGAAGCTGGTGAAGGCGAACTTGTAGGCATAGGTCGAGAGCATCTCGGTGGCGCGCGCCGGCCCGCCCTGGGTGATCAGGTAGATGTAGTCGAAGGTGAGGAACGAGAAGATCGTCACCAGCACCAGCATCAGCCCCAGGGTGGGGAGGATGTTCGGCAGCGTCACGTTCCAGAACACCTGCCAGCCATTGGCGCCTTCTAGGAACGCCGCCTCGAGCTGTTCTTCCGGCGTCTGCCGCATGGCGGCAAAGAACACCACCGTGAGGTAGCCCCAGAAGTGCCAGATATCGACGCCGGCCACCGCATAGAGGGCGGTCGAGGGCTCGGTCAGCGGGCTCGATAGCGGGATGAAGTTCTTGGAAACGAAGCCCAAGAGGCCCGAAACCGGCGACAGGATAATGTTCTGCCAGATCACCGCGTTGGCCACCGGCGCCAGCACGTAAGGCAGCAGAAAGATCACCTGGTAGACCGCACCCGACTTGCGCCGGCTCAGCAGCAGCGACGCCGCGACCAGGGCGATGGCCATCGGGATGGTCAAAAAGATCAGCGCCCACTGGATATTGTTGCTGATCGCGGCCCAGAACACGTTGTCGGCGAACAGCGCCTCGAAGTTGTCGAACCCGACGAAGGCGGGCGCCGACACGCCATCCCAGCGCGAGAACGATGCGCCGAAGGTCAATAGCGCAGGCAGCAGCACGATGGCCACGCTGAGCAGCAGCGCCGGCACGACGAACAGCACGTGGTAGGCTCTCTGTGACAACGGCTTCAACGTCCCCGACCCTCCGTTATCAATTAGTGAAACGTTTAATGTGGCGATGTCAAGTGAGCTTCCTCGATCCTATTCCAGCCTGCGCGGCGGCTGCAGTGCTTTCCGCAGAACGGCAGGTTTTTCCTCGCTTTGCTCCGGGGATCGGCACAGACCGACGCCGTGCGTTTCACCAAGGCTGGCGAGGGGTGAGCCGCGCTAGAACAGCTCGAAATAGCCCAGCGCGTCGCCGATCGCTGCTTCCTCGTAGCCGAGGTGGCTGAGCAGCACGCGTTCCAGCGCCCGATAGATTTCGAGCGTATCGGCGAAACGGCTCGGGCCGGGCTCCAGCGCCAGTTCGCCCAGCGCATCGATCAACCGGACCAGCAGTTCATGCACCACCACGTGCTCGGCCCGCAGCCGGTCGGCAATCGCCTTGAAACCGGCGCCTTGCGCGGCGATGGCCGGGAACACCGCTTCGTCTTCGATCGAATGGTGCACGTTGACGATGTTGCAGTGCTGACCGCAGAGGTTCCCGAAGCGCCGATAGTTGGCGACCATGGCGAGGCTGGCGGCCTCGTCGGTTGCCGCTTTCGCCCCGACCTCGCCGGTCGCGGCGCGATCGATCAGCACCGCCAGCGTTTTCATGTTGCCGCGCAGGTGGTCGTGCACCTCCTTGAGATGCAGACCCGGGGCGCGTTGTGCCTCGGTCAGGCCTTCGAGCCTGATCGGCGGAGGTCGGGTGGCGTCGTCGAGAAATCCGATATCGAGCAGCATGTTCGCCAGATGGGACGCTCGGCCGGTCTCGTCAACAAGGCACCTCGGAGTGACCGCTACAGCAGCTTGCCCGGGTTGAGGATGCCGTTGGGGTCGAGCGCCGCCTTGATCGCCTGCATCATCTCGAGCGCCACCGGGTCCTTCACCGCCCTGAGCAGGGCCGACTTCAGCTGACCGATGCCGTGCTCGGCCGAAACCGAGCCCCCGAGCTTGCGGACCACTTCGTAGACCGCCGCATTGGCATCGGCCTCGCGCGCCATGAAGGCCTTGGGGTCGGCGCCGGCAGGCTGGCTGAAATTGAAGTGGATATTGCCGTCGCCCATGTGGCCGAACGGGCAGGGCCGTACCCCGGGGATCGCCCGTTCCACTGCGGCGCTGCCCTCGGCGATCAGTTGCGGCACGGCGCCGATCGGCACCGAGACATCGTGCTTGATCGAAGCGCCTTCCTTCGACTGCACTTCGCTCATCTGCTCGCGCGCCGCCCACATCAGCGTGCGGTCGGCTTCCGACTCGGCGACCACGGCATCGGCGACGAGGCCATTGCTGAGTGCTTCTTCGAGCGCCGCCTGCAACGCGCCGGGCGTCCCGCCCTTCATCCGGTTCACTTCGGCGAGCACATACCAGGGCGACAGGCTGGCCGTGGGATCGCGCGGCAACAGGCCGTATTTCAGCTGCAGATCGACCCCGAAACGGTTCATGAGCTCGAACGCGGTGAGCCGCGCGCCGGCGCGTTCGCGCAGCAGGTAGAACAGCTGCAATGCTACGCCGGGATCACCAACATTGATCAGTGCGGTTTCCTGCGCCTCCGGGATCGGGAACAGCTTGACCGTCGCCGCCGTGATGAACCCGAGCGTCCCCTCGGCGCCGACCAAGAGGTCCTTGAGATCGTAGCCGGTATTGTCCTTTTTCAGCGCATTGAGCCCGTTGTAGAGCCGCCCATCGGCCAGCACCGCCTCGACGCCGAGCGTCAGCTCGCGCGCGTTGCCATAGGCTAGCACCTGCACGCCGCCGGCATTGGAGCTCAAGACGCCCCCGATCCGCGCCGAGCCCTGCGAGGCGAGCCAGAGCGGGAAGATGGCGCCTGCGGCTTCCGCCACCTTGTGCGCCTCCTCGAGGATCAGCCCGGCTTCCACCGTCATGTGACCGGCGGCCGCGTTCACCTCGCGCACCCGGTTGAGGCGGGAAAGGTTGACGATCACTTCGTTGCCGCTGAGCGGCACCTGGCCGCCGACCAGGCCGGTATTGCCGCTCTGCGGGATCAGCGGCACCCGGTGCTGGTTGGCCCAGCGGCAGATCGCCTGCAGCGCGCCGACGCTCCCCGGCAGCGCCACCGCCACCGCCGGCACATGGAAGCGCTTGCGCGGTTCGGTGAGGTAGCTCGTCATTTCCCGGATATC
>JAEUMC010000520.1 GCA_016793415.1 Devosia sp.
TCGATCTCGACCACGAAGCCGGCGCTGGTCAGCGCCATGCTCAACGGCTCGGCGATGCGTTGGTCATCTTCAGCGATGAGTATGCGCATCAGTTATCCACCAACGCTCCCGAACGCGCGTTGTAATAGAGCTTGTGCAGCCGGCCATCGGGTTCGAGCACGGTCACCTCATAGAGGTATACGCCGGCCAGCCGCACCAGTTCCACATCCAGCACGCGCCCCTTGGTGGTTTCGGCCACCAACGCAGTGACGGTCGCCAGCGACAGCACTTCGCGCTTCTTGACCGCCTCGCGCGCGACGTTCTGGTCCTTGGGAACCCTGGTCACCTGGTTGCCGGCGTTGCCATTGGCACCGGCATTGCCGTTGCCGTTACTGTTGCCGCTGCCGGCATTTGCGTTGCCGGAGTTCTCGCTGCCCTGGGAATTGCCGCCGCCATTGCCGTTGCCGGGATTGGCAAGCACAGGGACAGCCAGAACGGTGGCCAACAACAGGGCGACGATGGGCGTGGTTATGCGCATGATTTTACAATTGTAACCAAGCGCAGCTGTAATTTCCCTGAAATTCGAACTCAGGCACGCATCAGCGAGGCCTTGCTATGGTGTCGCCGTTTCCGGTGGTTGCACACGCCACCGGGGCGGTATCGCAAGGTACCTTCCCACCCGGCGGCATCGCGCGCCCCCACTCCGCTAGCCCGCGATGCCGCCATCCCCTCCACGCCGGCCGACCTTGGCGCGTTACTGCGCAAATACTTGGCGCACGGGATAACCTGCAATTTCGCTGAGATCGTTCCTCAGCAGCACATCAGACGCAGGATGTTAGCGTTCGGTGCTCGCCCCTGCCCCCAGGGTCGGGCGTGGGCGCCGCACGGCGCTTCAAGCGTGGCGGCATCGCAAGTCCATCTCCGCCGCAACCCCTGCGGTGCCGCCACTCCTTTCCGACACCATGCCATGCAACCACGAGGACGAGCAGACAATGACTGAAGCGTGGTTCTCGGCTCGGCGCACGGTTCACCGGGCCCAGATCATCCTGGACCGGATCGGGACACGGCTCGCCTGCGAGGTCCACAACAGTTCGCGCGCCGGCGCCACGTTGCGCGTCAACCGCGCGGTCAACGTGCCGTCTTCATTCGACCTCGAGATGCAGGATGGCGGCACGCTGAGCTGCACGGTCGTCCGCCGTTCGCGGATCGACATTTCGGTGCGTTTCCAGCCGGCATGAGAAGTCCCGGGCCTGAGGCCCGGGACCGTTTTTTCACTTGGCGAAGTGCGTGTTGCACAACTCCTCAGCCGAGGCGTATTGGCCGCCGGTGACCAGCGGATCATTGGTGTAGTCGAACACCCGCTGCTTGCTCGGATCTTTCTTGGCCTGCGCCTCCGCGGCCTTGCGCGGCAGCCACTTGGTGCCGACCACATCGACATCGTTGAAGCTGTTCGGCGTGCCCGTGGTGACCAGACAGACGCGATCCTGTCCTGGAGCCGCCGGGTTGGCGTTGTTGTCCTGGGCGAAGGCTGGCGCAATGCCCAAGGCGATGACGGCGGCAAGGATGGGTAGGGTTTTCATTGTTCTTCTCCTTTGGCGTCCATCTCCGCCCCCTCAACCTCGCGGGTTGCGGCATGGTTCCGTACAAGTGCGCAGCGCGGGAACGAACCGCGTGTCGGAAGTGTTTAGGTATTGCGGCTGTGACGCGGCACCGTAAAACAAGAGTCGATCATCATGACGACCTATACAAAACACGCGCGACTTCCGGGCCAAATCGTCATGCTCGGTTTCGGCAGTATTGGACAAGCAGTCCTCCCTCTCCTCATCCGTCACCTCGAATTACCTGACGCACCGATCACGATTTTCGCCGCCGACGCGAACGGCGCAGAAATAGCTCGTGAGGCGAATGCCAGGCTGGTGGTGGTCGAGGCTGTGACGCCGGACAACTACCGGGCCCTGCTGGGCCCGCTTCTCACCGAGGGCACCTTGCTGCTCAACCTCTCGGTCGGAATCTCCAGCACGGCACTGATCGAGCTCTGCCAGCAGAACGGGTCGCTCTATCTCGACATGTGCCTCGAGCCCTGGCCGGGCGGCTATGTCGATCCGTCGCGCCCACCGGCACAGCGCTCCAACTACGCGCTGCGCGAGGCGGCGCTGGCGCTGCGGCGGAAATACCCCACCGGGCCGACGGCGGTATTGACCATGGGCGCCAACCCAGGGCTGGCCTCGATCTTCGTCAAGCAGGGGTTGCTGCGCATCGCCGCCGAAAACGGGCTGCAACTGCCGATTGCGGGCAAGATCGACTGGGCAGACCTGGCGCGCCGGCTCGATATCAGGACCATCCATATCGCCGAACGCGACACACAGGTGACCGGCCGGCGCAAGCAACGTGGCGAGTTCGTCAACACCTGGTCGGTCGCCGGGTTCATCGGCGAAGCGCTGCAACCGGCCGAGCTGGGCTGGGGTACGCATGAGCAGCACTGGCCGAAGGACGCCTCGCGCCACGGCAATGGCTGCGACTCCTCGATCTTTCTCAACCAGCCGGGCGCCGCGACCAGGGTGCGCAGCTGGACACCACTCGAAGGCGCCTACCATGGCTTCCTCATCACCCATGGCGAGTCGATCTCGATCAGCGACCACCTGACGGTGTGGGAGGATGGTGAGGTCGCCTATCGTCCGACCGTCCACTACGCCTACTACCCCTGTGACGACGCCGTGCTGTCGCTGCATGAACTCGCCGGCAGCAACTGGTCGGCGCAACGCACGCGGCGCATCATCCGCGACGAGATCACCTGCGGCATGGATGAGCTGGGCGTGCTGCTGATGGGCAACGCCAAAGGCGCCTACTGGTACGGCTCGCGGCTCAGCATCGCCCAGGCGCGAGCCCTGGTGCCGCATAACAACGCCACGAGCCTGCCGGTGGCGGCGGGTGTACTGGCCGGAGCCGTGTGGGCCGCCCAGCATCCGGCCGCGGGCATCCTCGAACCGGACGACCTCGGTTACGACGAAGTGATGCAGATTGCACGGCCCTATCTGGGCGATGTGGTGGGGGTATACACCGACTGGACGCCGCTCGTGGGCCGCGGTCAGCTGTTCGGCGAGGACCTCGACCGCAAGGATCCGTGGCAGTTCAAGAATATCCGGGTAAACTGAGGGGCCTTTGCGGAGGGAGAAAGCCGGTGGGACCAGGGCCTCACCTCTCCGTACCGCGTCTCATCGAGTGGCTGGCGAAAACCTGATGAGACGCTTCCAGGTGCGACCAACGATTTTCGCGGGTGCACAATAAAACAGCAGGGGAGCGATTTTCATCTGCTTCCCTGCCGCTTTGCAATCTGATCGACTCTTTCGAGTGTTCTCTGACCGCACAGGTAAAACGTCGCCTAGCGCCCCCGGTTCCACGGCTGCGGCAAAAAAAGATTGTCGCTAGCCGAAGCGATGCGCCTCGATCGAGGCGGGCTTCATTTCAATTGAGAACCCTGCCCGCCGGGGCGGCATATAGGCCGCCTTCTCGATGACGCAGGGATCGAAGAAGTGCTCATGCAGGTGGTCGACATATTCGATCACCCGGCCGGTCTTGGTTCCTGAAACGACGAGATAGTCGATCATCGACAGGTGCTGGACGTATTCGCACAGGCCAACGCCCCCGGCATGTGGCCAGACCGGCAGGCCGTATTTCGCCGCCATCAGCAGCACCGACAGCACTTCGTTGAGCCCGCCGATGCGGCAGGCATCGATCTGCACGATGTCGATGGCGCCACGGGTGATGAACTGCTTGAACAGGATGCGGTTCTGGCACATCTCGCCGGTCGCGACCTTCACCGGGGCAATGGCCTCGCGAATCTTCCGATGGCCCTCGATGTCGTCGGGGCTGGTCGGCTCCTCGATGAAATAGGGTTTGAAGCGGGAAAGCTCCTTCACCCAGTCGATCGCCTGCCCCACCTCCCACACCTGGTTGGCATCGATCATCAGGTAGCGATCCGGCCCCATGATCGAGCGGACGATCTCGAGCCGGCGGATATCGTCGGCGAGGTCGCGGCCGACCTTCATCTTGATGTGCGAGAAACCGGCTTCCACGGCCTCGGTGGCGAGGCGGGTCAGCTTCTCGTTGGAATAGCCGAGCCAGCCGGCTGAGGTGGTGTAACAGGGGTAGCCATTCGCCTCGAGCTCGGCAATGCGTTCGGCCTTGCCGAGCTCGGCCTTCCGGAAGATGGCCAGGGCCTCCTCGGGGGTGATGGCATCCGTGAGGTAGCGGAAGTCGATGATCGAGACCAGTTGCTCGGGCGTCATGTCGGCAACGAAGCGCCAGACCGGCTTGTTGGCCTGTTTGGCGAGCAGGTCCCATACCGCATTGACCACC
Source organism: Devosia sp. (assembly GCA_016793415.1). Lineage (GTDB taxonomy): Bacteria > Pseudomonadota > Alphaproteobacteria > Rhizobiales > Devosiaceae > Devosia_A. The sequence continues at coordinate 4,336 of JAEUMC010000520.1, forward strand.
GCGCCGGTGGCGAGGTGCATGGCGCCCTTGTCCGGCCCGATCCAGCGCAGCTGGCTGTCGCCGGTGACGTGGCGCCAGAAACGGCCGGGGTTCTCAGCGATCCAGTCGAGTTCGAGCCCGGTGACGCGGTCGCGCAGCGCCTCGATCGCCGCCACCACCACCTCGTTGCCGCGGCCGATGGTGAAGGTCAGGCCGTGCCCTTCGAGCGCCCCGTCGGTCCCCAGCACCACATAGGCGGCAGAGTAATCCGGATCCGGGTTCATCGCGTCGGAGCCATCGAGCGAGGCGGAGGTGGGGAAACGCAGGTCGTAGGTACGAAGGCCGGTAATGCGGGTCATGGGTTTGGTCAGGTCTTTCAGGCGGCGAGCGCTGCGCCGGTTTTGCTGTCGAAGCAATAGACGTCCGAGGCTCCGATCGCCAGCCCGATGACCTCGTTGTCGGCAAAGCGTTGCTGGCCCGGGCGCTTGATGACGATACGGGCTGGCTCGCCGGTTTCGCCGACATCGCAGTAGAGGAAGGTCTCGCCGCCGAGCTGCTCGGTAAACTGCACGCGGGCCTTGGCCGTGGCCCCCTCGGGAGACACCACCGCGAGATGTTCCGGGCGGATGCCGACTTCGATAGTCTCGCCCTGTCGTGCAGGTTGCTGCAGCGGCAAGCTGCCGCCGGGAACTTCGACGATGGTGCCGGAGGCGCCTTCGGCGACCCGCCCTGGGAGGAAGTTCATCTTCGGCGAGCCAAGAAAACCGGCGACAAAGCGGTTGGCCGGCTTGTTGTAGAGCTCGAGCGGCGTGCCCACCTGCTCGATGCGGCCTTCGTTGAACACCACGATGGTGTCGGCGAGCGTCATCGCCTCGACCTGGTCGTGCGTCACATAGATGGTGGTGCGGCCCATGCGCTTGTGCAGGTTGGCAATCTCCACCCGCATGTGGACACGCAGCTCCGCATCGAGGTTCGAAAGTGGTTCGTCGAACAGGAAAATGCGCGGGTTGCGCACGATCGAGCGGCCGATGGCAACGCGCTGGCTCTGGCCGCCCGAGAGCTGGCCGGGGCGGCGCTGCAGCAGCGGCTCGATCTTCAGCGTCCTCGCCGCCTCCATCACCAGCTCGCGGATCTGCGCCTTGGGGAGCTTTTGCTGTTCGAGGCCGAAGGCCATGTTCTGGTAGACGGTCATGTTGGGATAGAGCGCGTAGCTCTGGAACACCATGGCGATGCCGCGCTTGGTCGGCGTCTCTTCGTTCATCAACGCGCCATCGATCACGAGCTGCCCCTCGGTGATGGTTTCGAGCCCGGCGATCATCCTGAGCATGGTGGATTTGCCGCAGCCGGAGGGACCGACGAAGACGACGAATTCGCCGTCCTTCACATCGAGGCTGACGCCGTGGATCACCTCGTGCTTGCCGAAGGATTTTCTTACATCGCGAAGGGCGAGCGTGGCCATGTCAGTGCTCCCTGATCGCCATTTGCTGGCGGTATTCGGTTGGGGTGGTGCCGAGGTATTTCTTGAACACGCGCGAGAAGTACTGCGAGCTGCCGAAGCCGAACTCGACGGCGATATCGGTCACCGGCTCGCTGGTGGTGGCAAGCCGGGTGCAGCAGCGCTTGATGCGGAGCCGCTGCGCATAGTCGCTGGGCGACATGCCGACTTCCTTGCGGAAGCGGTTGTGCAGGTAACTGCGCGAATAGCCGAGCCGCGTCGCCACCTCGCCGATGTTGAGTTCGGCGTCGGGGTCGGAATGCAGCACTTCGAGGAAATCGTCGATCAGCGCGCTGTTGTCGCGATCCGCCAGCTTCTTGTCCTGCGCCTTCCAGGCCTCGATCAGCACGGTGTGGAGCGCCGCCCGCATCTCGGCGATCAGGAGGCTCGACCCGGTATAGATGCGCGGATCGCTCACCAGTCGGTGCAGCTCGCCGATGGCATCCATGCAGCGCGCCTCGATGTCGTGGGTCAGCCCGCGCCGCCCCAGGTAGTTCTGAAAGTCGCGAAAGCCGTCGCGGGTCAGAAGCGCCGGTTCGGCGCCATTGCCGGCATTGGCCATGACAATCCAGAACGAATGGCTGGGGGGATAGAGGCCGTTGACGATGCGATGCTTTTTGCCCGCCGGGAACAGCGCGAACTGGCCGCCCGACACGGGCACCAGCGCCTCGTCCTCGAGTTCCCAGCAGGCCTCGCCCTCGATGACGAACACCAGTTCCGGCCCGCCATGGGCGGTCCAGCTGTCGGTGGTGGCCATGGCTTTCTGGAAGGTGGCGAAACCGAAGGTCTTGATCTCGGGCACGCCGATAT
>JAEUMC010000108.1 GCA_016793415.1 Devosia sp.
TTTCACCTCGCGGCTCTGCGGCCGCAGCGTCGAGCCGGACAAGGTCAGCTGCTTCATCAGGATCAGACTGGCGTTGATCTCGGCTTTCGGTCCGCCCAGTGTCGAGACGATGACGATGTGGCCGAAGCGCGAGGAGGCGCGGATGTTCCGGTCCAGCGTGTCGCCGCCGACAATGTCGACGATCCGGTCGGCGCCCTTGCCGTCGGTGATCGACAGCGTGCGGGCAACGAAATCCTCGCGCGAGCGGTCGATGGTTTCGGTGGCGCCGAGCGCGCGGGCATAGGCAGCTTTGTCCGGGCCCGAGACGATGGCGATGGGGCTGGCGCCGTGGAGCCTCGCGATCTGGATGGCGGCGCCGCCGATGCCGCCCGCGGCGCCGTGGATCAGCACCTGCATGCCCGGCGCCAGCCCGGCCCGCATCACCAGGGTCTGCTCGATGGTGAAGAAGGTCTCGGGCAGGGCAGCGCCCGCCAGCATCGACCAGCCGGCAGGCAGCGGCAGCACTTGGCCCGCCGGCACCGCGACATACTCGGCATAACCGCCACCATGGGTCAGCGCCACCACCTGGTCGCCGAGCGACCAGCCGCGAACGCCCTGGCCGATCGCCGCGATTTCGCCGCCGACCTCGAGACCGGGCAGGGGGGAGGCATCAGGTGGTGGGTTGTAGGTGCCGCGACGCTGGCCGAGATCAGGAGCGTTGAGACCAGCCGCCGCGACGCGGATCAGCACTTCGCCGCGGCCCGGTTGCGGGACCGGCAGCCGCACCGGCTTCAGCACCTCGGGGCTACCGAATTCGGTGATGGCAATGGCGGTCATTTCTGCAGGGATCGGCATGGCCATAGCTAGGACCAGGCGACCTGTGCTGGCAATCGGCTAATGGTTTGGGCACGTCGAAGACGACGGCCCGGGGGCACGTCGAAGGCGACGGCCCGGGATGTCAGGGTTGCACGCTCCGGCAGGAGGTCTAAATTCGGGAAAACCCAAGCCGGGAGAAGATCATGTTCGATGACGACGAAGTCAAAAAGCCGAGGGGACACGAGGTCGGCATGCCGATCGATACGATGTCGGTCGAGGAGCTGGAGGAGCGCATCAGCCTGTTGAAGGGCGAGATCGGCCGGCTGGAGCAGGCGATCGCGGCGCGGAACAAGACCCGTTCGGAGGCGGAGTCGCTGTTCAAGCTGTGAAGGCTCTCCGGCCTCGCCGAGGCGTCGCGCCGGTGACGGAATGGCAAGGTTAAGAAAGCGAGTCTCGTTAACCTCAAATTAACACTTCGCCGTTAACTTAAATCGTATCCAGTTCTCTGGATTTTGCAGAGTGGTTTCTCCCTCTGTTTGACGCCTCCCTGTTAACTTTCGAGAGCCGTTTCGACGGCTCTTTTCTTTTGTGCCGTCGCCTGAGCTTCGTTAAGCCAACGGCAAGGGAGGCGGGCGCACAACGGAGTATCCGGCGCTTCGCCGGCAGCAATTCTCCGTTACCGAGTAGCAGCAGCGTGGACGACAGCAGGCATAAGCAGAAGCCGGTGGCCATCGGGCCGCGCATCGTCGCGTCGGGCGGGTTCGATCTGCTCTATCGCGAAGGCAGGGTGCTGATCGAAGAGGTTGCCTCCTACCTCGATGGCGATGGTCGCGCCGAGAGCCGCGGCCTGCCGCGCGAAGCCTCGTTTCTCTACGCCTCGGAGAGCATGCGGCTGACCACCCGGCTGATGCAGCTCGCCTCGTGGCTATTGCTGCAGCGGGCAGTGAACGAAGGTGAGCTCACCGCGGAGAACGCCCGTACCGAAAAAGAGAAGGTTCGCTTCTCCGCCACCCCGACCGATCGCGGCGGGCCGGGTTACGCCGATCTGCCGGGCCGACTGAGGGACTACATCGCCAAGGGCGACCGGCTGTTCGACCGGGTGCAGCAGTTCGACAAGCTCGAGCGGGGCGGCGTGCCGGAATATGCCCCGAGCGCCGAAGGCGGTATCGCCGACCAACTGGCGCGGCTCAAGGCGGCGTTCGGCCGGTTGAAGGAATAGGCGAGGGCGCCTTACTCTGCCGCTCCCCATGCGAAGCGGAGCCGACATGAACCAGACATTGACCGGTGGGTGCCTGTGTGGCGCCGTGCGTTACACCTACCAGGGTGAGGTCGGGGCTGCCGGCTACTGCCATTGCGAGGATTGCCGGCGCGTTTCGGGCAGCGCCTTCGGCGTCAGCGTGCGGGTCGCCGCCGCAGGGTTCAGCATCGCCAGGGGGACGCCCAAGAGCTTCATCAAACAGGGTGACAGCGGCCGGCCGGTGACGCGCTTCTTCTGCGGCGACTGCGGTTCGCCGCTCTACACGCTGCCGCCGCTTCATCCCGAAGTGGTGTTCATCAAGGCCGGCAGCCTCGACGATTCCACTGTGGTGAAGCCCAACCGCCAGGCCTGGATGCGCTCGCGCGTCGACTGGGCGGAGATCGACCCGTCGATCGCGTCGTATGAGACGAGCCGGGTGTGAGTACACCGCCGACTGCAAGTTCCAGCGGCCTGGCAAACAAAAAGCCCGGCGCAAGGCCGGGCTTTTGCATTCGTCGGTACCGTCAGGCTTAGAAGCCGAGGCCCTTGAACTTGTCCTTGAAGCGGGTGACGCGGCCGCCGCGGTCCATCAGGTTGCCCTGCACGCCGGTCCAGGCCGGGTGAGTGGTCGGGTCGATGTCGAGCTGCAGCGTGTCGCCTTCCTTGCCGTAGGTCGAACGGGTCTGGTAGGTCGTGCCGTTGGTCATCGCCACGGTGATCATGTGGTAGTCGGGATGGATGTCGTTCTTCATGGCGCTGCCTCAAATCAAACGGGCGCCACGGCGCCCGGACGAAACGATTGATACGGATTGGCCGGGTTCATAGAGAAAATCCTGGGCTCGCGCAAGGGGAAGCCGCGTGTTGTCGCGGGGGCGGCAATTCGGTTGCGGCGCGGGCGCCGCCTGCCTATATCGGGGGCACTTTGAAAAGCACGACGCGCAGCACCACCGGGGCGGCCCCGACCGGCAGGCTCGGCAGCAAGGGCGAAGCCCTCAAGACCGGGCAGCGGGACATCAAGCCGATCCGCCGGCTGATGCCGTTTGTGCTGCGCTATCCATGGCGCCTCACCTTCACCATCGGTTTCCTGCTGGTCTCGACGCTGTCGTCGCTGGTGATCCCCTCGCTGGCCGGCAAGATCATCGACAAGGGCTTCGTCGAGCAGAATCTCTCGATGGTGGGCCAGTACGGCATGATCGCCATCGGCGTGGCGCTGGTGATGGCGCTGGCGAGCGCCGGCCGCTTCTATTTCATCTCGGTGCTGGGCGAGCGCGTTCTCACCGACCT
>JAEUMC010000122.1 GCA_016793415.1 Devosia sp.
TGCCGACCTCCGGCCCCTTCGCCCTGAAACTGCTGAAATGGCTGGACCTCGCCGGCATCCCCTACGACCAGGTGATCGAAGATGTTCCGTCCAGGGGACCCAAGGGCAAGAGCCCATGGATCGAACTCGACGGCGAGCGGATCGGCGACAGCGAAGTGATCATCGAGCTCCTGGCGAAGCGCAGCGGTTTCGACATCGATCGCGGCCTGACGGCTGAGCAGCGCGCCCTGTCGCACGCGCTTCGGCGCATGCTCGAGGAGCATTTCCACATGGTGTTCGAGTGGGAGCTGTTCGTCCACCCGGCGGGGATCGAGGCGGTGCGCGGCATGGCGGCGCGCATGGTGCCGGCCGTAATGGTCCGTCCGGTTGCGATGATGATCTGCCGCCACTTCCGCAACCAGCTCGGCGCCCGCGGAATCGCGCGGCACAGCGCCGGGACGGTCGCCGCCAAGGGCGAGGCGGACCTCGATGCCATCGAGGCGATCCTCGGAGATAAGCCGTTCCTCTTCGGCAACCGTCCAGCAATGGCCGATATGTCGGCCTACGGCTTGCTGGGGCCGATGGCTGCCTGGCCCATGCACACGCCGGTTGCCGACAGCATCAAGAGCCGGTCGCGCCTCAAGGCGTATCTGCAGCGGCTGACCGAAGCGAAGGCAGAGCAGCCGATCGCGGCCTAAGCGGTCGGACGCGGCAATTCCAGGTAGATGCTGTGGCACCATTCGTCGCCGAGCAGGAATGTGTTCTCGGCCGTACCGGTAACCTCGAAGCCGAGCTTCTGCAGGAGGTTCAGCGAGGCAGCATTGCGCGGATCGACGTCGGCCTTGATGGCGTCGAGGGGATAGGTCTGGAACGCATAGGCGAGGAAGGCCGTGGCGGCCTCGGTGCCGATCCCCTGCCCCCAGGCGTCGGGGTGGAGGATGAAGCCGAATTCGGGCGACTTCCAGATGCCGATATTGCCGATGACCCGGCCATCGCGCTCGATCACCCACTCGTCGCGGCCGAGATCGCTGCTGAAGAACTGCTCGGCGAACCATTGCTCGGTCACCGCCATCGACTCATGCGGCAGCGTCGCCCAGTAGCGCATGGCGTCGGGCGACGACATGATGGCGTGAAATGCCTCGAGGTCGGCCGGAACCGCCCGGCGCAGGATCAGCCGCGCCGTGCGGATCTGCATCAGACCAGCCGGCTCTGTTCCTTCGCCGCTTCGATGAAGCTGGCAAAGAGCGGGTGCGGCTCGAACGGCTTCGATTTCAGCTCCGGGTGGAACTGCACGCCGATGAACCACGGGTGGTCGGTACGCTCGACGATCTCAGGCAGCTTGCCGTCCGGCGAGACGCCGGAGAACAGCAGGCCGTTCGCCTCCAGCACCTTGCGATAGTTCATGTTCACTTCGTAGCGGTGACGGTGCCGCTCGGTGATCCGGGTCGAGCCATAGATGTCGGCAACGCGAGACCCCTTGGCGAGCTGCGCCGGATAGGAACCGAGCCGCATCGTCCCGCCGAGGTCGCCCTCGACCGAGCGCGTCTCTTTCTCGTTGCCCTTGGTCCACTCGGTCATGATGCCGACGATCGGCTCCTTGGTCGGACCGAACTCGGTGGAATTGGCGTTCTTGATGCCGGCGGTGTTTCGCGCCGCCTCGATGCACGCCATCTGCATGCCGAAGCAGATACCGAAATACGGCACGTCCTTGAGCCGCGCAAAGCGGGCCGCCTGGATCTTGCCGGCCGAACCGCGCTCGCCGAACCCGCCTGGCACCAGGATGCCGTGGATGTGTTCGAGATAGGGTGCCGGATCCTCGTGTTCAAAGATCTCGCTGTCGATCCAGTTGAGGTTGACCTTCACCCGGTTGGCGATGCCGCCGTGCACCAGGGCTTCGCTCAGCGACTTATAGGCGTCCTTGAGGCCGGTATACTTGCCGACGATGGCGATGTTGACCTCGCCCTCGGGGTTATGCAGCCGCGACGATACGTCTTCCCAGGCCTTGAGATCCGGCTCCGGGGCGTCCTCGATGCCGAAAGCGGCGAGCACTTCGCGGTCGAGGCCTTCCTTGTGGTAGGCAAGCGGCACGTCGTAGATTGAGGCAACGTCGAGGCCCTGGATCACCGCGCTCTCGCGCACGTTGCAGAACAGCGCCAGTTTCTTCCGCTCGGAATGCGGGATCGGGCGATCGCACCGGAACAGCAGGATATCGGGTGCGATGCCGATCGAGCGGAGCGTCGCCACCGAGTGCTGCGTCGGCTTGGTCTTGAGCTCCCCTGCCGACGGGATGAACGGCATCAGCGTCAGGTGCATGTAGATGGCGTGACCACGCGGCAGGTCGTTGCCGAACTGGCGGATCGCCTCGAAGAACGGCAGGCCCTCGATGTCGCCGACGGTGCCGCCGACCTCCACGAGCACGAAGTCGAAGTCTTCATTGCCCTCGCGGACGAAATCCTTGATGGCGTCGGTAACGTGCGGGATCACCTGCACGGTGGCGCCGAGGTAATCGCCGCGGCGCTCCTTGGCGATAATGTCGGAATAGATGCGGCCGGTGGTGATGTTGTCGCGCTTGTTGGCGTGACGCCCGGTGAAGCGCTCGTAGTGGCCGAGATCGAGGTCGGTTTCCGCCCCGTCGTCGGTGACGAACACCTCGCCGTGCTGAGTGGGCGACATCGTGCCCGGATCGACGTTGAGATAGGGGTCGAGCTTGCGGAGGCGGACCTTGTAGCCACGCGCTTGCAGCACCGCGCCGAGCGCCGCGGATGCAAGGCCTTTGCCCAAAGAGGAAACCACGCCACCGGTGATGAAAACGTACCGAGCCATGGGCTTTTATCCTATTCGGTCGAAGTTCTGATTCTCAAGAGCGCCGCCGATCACGAACGGCACCCCACACAAAAAGAAGAAGGGGATGTTGCCATCCCCTTCCCCGGTTCGCTGTCGCGGCGGCCTCAGTTGGCGGGCGCCGCTGGTTGTTCTGTCGTCGCCGGCGCTGCCGGAGCTTCCGTCGCGGGCGCCGTTTCGGCGGGCACCGGCAGGTCGGAGTTGGCAGCCGGGGCCTCGGTCGTGGTGGCCGGCGTGGTCGTGCTGGTGCTGTCGGTCGGCACCGGCAGGTCACCCGAGCTCTGCTGCTGCAACTGCTGCAATGCGTCGAGCACGGTGGTCGGCGCGGCTTCCCCACCCTGGCTGGCGCGGTCGAGGATGGAGCTCGTACCGCGGTCGACCGAGGAGAGAATCGTCAGGCCGATGGCCGACGCAAAGAACAGGGCTGCGAGGATGGCCGTGGTGCGGGTCAACAGGTTCGCCGAACCGCGGACCGAAATCAGGCCGTTGGCATTGGAGGAACCCATGCCCAGCCCGCCGCCCTCGGACCGCTGCAGCAGGATCACTGCTATCAGCGCGAGCACGATCAGGAGGTAGGCGACGATCAGGACGTTGGCCATTGGACCTTCAGGCTTTCGATATCGGTTTGGCGCGCCTTCTACACGCGCGCCAAGACAAATGCCAGCGCCATCCGCCGCCTTTCGATCGGCGCCGGATGCCTGTTTCAGAGAGCCGAGATAATGCCGTGGAAGTCATTTGCCAAGAGGCTGGCGCCGCCGACCAGTCCGCCATTGACGTTGGAGATGCGTAGAATCTCGCTGGCGTTCGACGGTTTCATCGAACCGCCATATAGGATGCGGGTGGCCGCGCCGCGCTCGCCGAACCGCGATTTGAGGTGATCGCGGATGGCGTCGTGCATCTCGGCGATATCGGCCGAGGTCGGCGTGCGCCCGGTGCCGATGGCCCAGACCGGCTCGTAGGCAATGACGATGTCGTGACCCGACCAATCGTCCGGCACCGAGCCTTCAAGCTGCCCGATGACGATGGCGACCGCCCTGCCGGCGTCGCGCTCGGCTTCGGTCTCGCCGACGCAGATGATGGGCACGAGGCCGGAAGCGTGGGCCGCGAGCGCCTTCTGCTGCACCAGCGCATCGGTTTCGCCATGGTTGGTGCGGCGCTCGGAATGGCCGACGATCACATATTGCGCACCGGCATCGGCCAGCATCTGCGCGCTCACGTCGCCGGTGTGGGCGCCGCTCATGGCCGGATGGCAATCCTGTCCGCCGCTGACGATGCCGGCGGGAGCCGCCAGTTCGTTCAGCCGTTCGAGCAATGTCGCAGGCGGGCAGATCACCACGGTGCCACGGGGGCCTCCCCCATTGGCGAGCAGCGTTGCGAGCTTCTGCACCTCGGCGAGCGAGGCCGTGGTGCCGTTCATCTTCCAGTTGCCCGCGATCAGCGGCGTGATCTCTGCCGTCACCTTGACGCTCCTTCTACTTGCCTAATGTGGGAGTTTCCCATAACCCCCGTCCCGATGTGCCTTGCGGCACAAACTCGACCCTGTCTAGTATCCGCCGCCCGCCGGGGAGGCGGTTGTTGTTGGATTTGTCTCGATGCTCGATAGCTTCCGCCACCTGACCAAGACCTGGTTTGGCAAGATTCTCGGCGTTTTTCTGGTCGTCGGCCTGGCGGGGTTCGGTATTTCGAACGTCATCACCGGTTTCGGCACCAACACCGTAGCCACCGTCGCTGGCCAGGATATCTCGGTCCGCGATTATCAACGCGGCTATGACAGCCAGGTGAACGCCATTGCCCAGCAGATGGGGCGGGTGCCCACGGCGGAAGAAGCCGTCGCCTTCGGCGTTCCGGGCATGGTGCTGGATCGTCTCGCCGGTGAAGCGGCGGTCAACAAGCTCGGTGAAGACCTCGGACTCGGCGTCTCGGAGGATCGCCTCGGCAAGATGCTGCGCGAGGACCCGAGCTTCTCCAGCGCGCTCGGCAGCTTCGATCGCAACAACTTCCTGCGCGTGCTGCAGCAGAATGGGTACACCGAGGCTGAGTATTTCGACCTCCAGACCAAGGCGGCGCGTCGTCAGCAACTGGTGAGCGGCCTGCTTTCGCGGGCCCCGGCGCCGGCAACCGCGACCGAACTGCTGTCGCGTTTCTCGGGTGATACGCGCACCGTCGACTACTTCGTGCTGAACGCCCAGTCCCTGCCCCCGGTTGCCGAGCCGACCGAAGAAGAGCTGGCGACCTACCTCAAGGACAACCAGGCCAAGTTCCGCACCAAGGCGACCCGCACCGTCGAAATCCTGGCGCTGTCGCCCGAGGCGATCGCCGCCACCAAGACCATTCCGGACGACGACGTCGCGGCCGAGTACGAACGCACCAAGGACAGCCGGGTGAAGATCGAGCGCCGCACCATCAAGCAGGTGGTGCTGGGCACGCCCGAGCTCGAGAAGGCCTTCACCGACGGCAAGGCCGCCGGCACCCCCTTCGCCGACGTGCTTGCCGCGAGCGGCGCTGCGGCACAGGATCTGGGCAACCTCGCCAAGACCGAGATCACCGATGCCAGCCTCGCCGATGCCGCCTTCGGCCTGGCACTGAACGACTACGTCATCATCGCGGGCATCGGCTCCAAGCGCGCCGTCAGCGTCTCGGCGATCGAACCGGGTGGCGTGATCAGCCTCGAGGATGCCAAGGCCGACATCGCCAAGCAGCTGGCGCTCACCCAGGCCCGCAACGAATACACCGATGTGCTCGATCAGATCGAGGAACTGCGCGCCGCCTTCAAGCCGCTGCCCGAGATCGCCGAGCGCTTCGGGCTGAAGACCGTGACCATTCCGCTGACCGAAACCGGCGCCGAACTCGCCAACGATCCGGATGTCGGTGCCGACGCTGCCCAGCGTATCGCCACGGCGGTGTTCAAGGCCGAGCAGGGCAACCTTGCCCCGACCATCCAGTTGAGCTCCACGCGCAACGTCTGGTTCGACCTCAAGCAGGTCGACGAAGCCCGCGACCAGACGCTCGACGAGGTCCGCGACGCGGTGGTTACGGCCTGGACCGACGCCAGGACCGACGAGGCGATCACCGCCGAAGTCCAGAAGCTGCTCGACCAGGTCAAGGCCGGCACGGCCTTCGCCGACGTTGCCAGCAGCATCGGCCAGTTCCCGATCCTCAGCCAGCCGCTGAAGCGCGCTGGCGACGGCACGCCGGTGCTGAACCAGACCGTCGCCAATGAAATCTTCAATGGCGGTCCGACGCATTTCGGCTCGGCGGTGAACGGCGACGGCGACCACGTGGTGTTCCAGGTGGTGGAAGTGAACCAGGGCACCGCGGACCAGACGGCCGATATCAAGAAGTTCGTCGAGGAATCGAGCCGCGATGCGCTCTACAGCGATCTGCTGACCGGGCTGAAATCGGAAGCCGGCCTGCGGATCAACGAGCAGGTCCTCAGGCAGCTCACTGATACCGGCGCGCTGCAATGACCGCTGACGACCAGTTTGGCGCCTTCGCGGCCGGGTACGATGCCGGCCGCGCCCAGATCGTCTTTCGCCGCGTCGTCGCCGACCTGGAAACCCCGATCGGCGCCTACCTGAAGCTTGCCGAGGGCCGGAAGAACACCTTCCTGCTCGAGAGCGTGCAGGATGGCGCCACGGTCGGGCGCTATTCGATGATCGGGTTCGACCCGGACATCATCCTCAAGGTCGAAAGGGGCCAGGCGAGCATCAACCGCAACGCCGGCCTGACGCCCGACGCCTTCGTTCCCGTCAGCGAACCGCCGCTCGATGTGCTGCGGGCGCTGGTAGCCGAAAGCCAGGCCGACGTGCCGCCCGGCCTGCCGTCGACGGCGGCGGGCATCTACGGCTATCTCGGCTACGACATGGTGCGCCTGATGGAGGTGCTGCCTGACCGCCACGAGGACCCGCTCGGCTTCCCCGAAGCCATTCTGATGCGGCCCACGGTACTGGCCGTGTTCGACACGCTGAAGGACGAACTCTACCTCACCGCCCCGGTCTACATCCGTCCGGGCGTGACCGCGAAGCAGGCCTGGGAAGGCGCGCAGAACCGCATCGACGATGCCGTTGGGCGGATGGGACGCACCCTGCCCTATACCGCGACGCCGCCCGATATCGATTCCATCGCGGTGAAGTCCAATACCAGCGTCGAGCAGTATGCCCGCATGGTCGAGGACGCCAAGGAGTACATCCGCGCCGGCGACATCTTCCAGGTGGTGCTGAGCCAGCGCTTCGAGGCTGACTTCACCCTGCCGCCGACGGCGCTCTATCGCGCGCTGCGCCGCACCAATCCCTCGCCTTACATGTACATGCTGGATTTCGGCGATTTCGCCGTCGCCGGCTCGAGCCCGGAAATCCTGGTGAAGGTGCAGGACGGCAAGGTCAACATCCGCCCCATCGCCGGCACTCGCAAGCGCGGCGCCACGCCGACGCGCGACAAGGAACTGGCGGACGAGCTGCTGAGCGATCCCAAGGAATTGGCCGAGCACCTGATGCTGCTCGACCTCGGCCGCAACGATGTCGGCCGGGTCGCCAGGATCGGCAGCGTCGAGGTGACCGACAAGTTCTTCCTCGAGTACTACTCGCACGTCATGCACATCGTTTCGAACGTCGTGGGCGACCTCGATCCGAAGTACGATTTCGTCGATGCGCTGGCCGCCGGCTTCCCTGCCGGCACGGTGTCCGGGGCGCCCAAGGTGCGCGCCATGGAGATCATCGACGAACTCGAGAAATCCCGTCGCGGCATCTATGGCGGCTGCGTCGGCTATTTCGGCGCCGACGGCACCATGGACACCTGCATCGTGCTGCGCACTGCGATCGTCGCCAAGGGCAAGATCTACGTGCAGTCGGGCGCCGGCATCGTCGCCGACAGCAAGGCCGAGCTCGAACAGCTCGAGTGCGAAAACAAGGCGCGCGCCCTGTTCAGCGCCGCCGAAGAGGCGCTCCGCTACGCCGGCGAAGCGCGGGTGGGACAATGAACGCGCTGCGATGGCGGAGCCAGCTCTGATTCTGAGATTTCCGCTTTCGCGGGAATGACCCGGTGTTTTACATAACGTCCGAGCCTGGAACCTGAGACATGCGCCTCCTCGTCATCGATAATTACGACAGCTTCACCTACAACCTCGTCCACTTCCTGGGCGAACTGGGCGGCGAGTCCGAGGTGTGGCGCAATGACAAGATCAGCCTCGATCAGGTCGCTGCGATTGCCCCCGAAGCCATTGTGCTTTCGCCAGGCCCGGCGACCCCGGACACTGCCGGCATCTGCCTCAGCCTGATCGATCGCTTTGCCCCGACCACGCCGATCCTTGGTGTCTGCCTCGGGCACCAGGCACTCGGCCAGGCGATGGGCGGCGAAGTGATCCGCGCGCCGCACCTGATGCATGGCAAGACTTCGAAGATCAATCACAGCGGCAAAGGGCTGTTTCGGGGCCTGAACTCCGGCTTCGAGGCGACGCGTTACCACTCGCTGATCGTCAGGCCTGAGAGCCTGCCCGATGTGCTGGAGGTCACCGCCTCCACCGACGATGGGCTGATCATGGGCATGCAGCATCGGCGCTATCCGAGCCACGGCGTGCAGTTCCACCCCGAGAGCATCGCGTCGGAGAACGGGCACGCGATCCTGCAGAACTTCCTCAACCTCGCCCGCGACTTCAACCTCAGGAAGGCCGCGTGATGGATATCAAGGGAGCTCTCAACAAGATCGCTGCGCGCCAGGATCTTACCGGCGAGGAAATGCGCTCGGTGATGACCACGATCATGGATGGCGAAGCGACGCCCAGCCAGATCGGCGCGTTCCTGATGGGCATGCGGGTCAAGGGCGAGACCGTCGGTGAGATCGCCGCCGCCGTCTCCATCCTCCGCGCCAAGATGGTGCCGGTCACGGTCGATGCGCCCGACAGCGTCATCGACATTGTCGGCACCGGCGGCGACGGGGCGGAAACGCTCAACATTTCGACCGCTACCTCGATCGTTGCGGCGGCGGCCGGCATTCCGGTGGCCAAGCACGGCAACCGGGCGCTGAGCTCGAAATCCGGCGCCTCGGACGTGCTGCAGGCGCTCGGTATCAAGATCGATATCGGGCCGGACAAGATCAGCCAGTGCATCCGCGAGGCCGGTATCGGCTTCATGTTTGCGCCGGCCCACCATCCGGCCATGAAGCATGTCGGCCCCACCCGCATGGAGATGGGCACCCGCACCATGTTCAACCTGTTGGGGCCGCAGTCCAACCCAGCCGGTGCGCGCCGCTACATGCTTGGTGTCTACGACAAGAAGTGGGTCGAACCGGTCGCCGCGGCGCTACTGGCCAACCGCGCCATCTCGGCCTGGGTCGTGCATGGCGCCGACGGCCTCGACGAGCTTTCGACCACCGGGCCGAGCTTCGTCGCCTCGATCAGGGGCGGGGATCTGCGCAGTTTCGAGATCACGCCCGAGGATGCCGGCCTGCCTCGTGCCAGCATGGCCGATCTCAAGGGCGCCGACCCGGCCTACAACGCTTCGCGCCTGCGTGGCCTGCTCGACGGGGTGAAGGACCCCTACCGCGACATCGTGCTGCTCAATGCCGCCGCCGCATTCATCGTCGCCGGCCGCGCCGACACGCTGAAGCTCGGCGCCGACCTCGCCGCGCGCGAGATCGATTCCGGCCGCGCCAGATCGACGCTCGACAAACTCATCTCCGTTTCGAACAGCTGACCCATGTCCGACATCCTCTCCCAGATCGAAGTCTACAAACGCGAGGAGATCGCCGCGGCGAAAACCCTCCGGCCGTGGAACGAGGTGGTCGCCGAGGCGCACGACGCGCCGCCGGTGCGGCGCTTCCTCTCGGCACTGAAGAAGAAGCGGGCCGACAATCAGTTCGCGCTGATTGCCGAAGTGAAGAAGGCAAGCCCGTCCAAAGGCTTGATCCGCCCGAACTTCAACCCGGCCGAGATCGCCCGGGCCTACGAGCTGGGCGGGGCGGCGTGCCTCTCCGTGCTCACCGACCGGCCGAGCTTTCAGGGCGCGCCGGGCTATCTGATCGAAGCCCGCAACGCCACCAAGCTGCCGGTGCTGCGCAAGGATTTCCTGTTCGAGACCTATCAGGTGGCCGAGAGCCGTGCCTGGGGCGCCGATTGCATCCTGATCATCCTCGCCGCGGTCAGTGACGATACCGCGCGCTACCTGCTCGACGCCGCTGAGGAATGGCGGATGGATGCGCTGGTGGAAGTGCACGACCAGATCGAACTCGATCGGGCGCTGGGGCTGAATGCCGAGTTCATCGGCATCAACAATCGCAACCTCAGGACCTTCGAGACGACGCTCAACACCTCGGTGACCCTCGCCGGCGGCGTGCCGCAAGGCGTGCACCTTGTATCGGAGAGCGGCGTCAACACCCATGCCGACCTCCAGAGGCTCGAGCACGCCGGGATCGGCACCTTCCTCGTCGGCGAAAGCCTGATGCGCCAGGACGATGTCACCGCCGCAACCATCAAGCTGCTGCACGGCTGATGGCGCTCACCCACCTCAACCAACGGGGGGAAGCGCATATCGTCGATATCGGCGACAAGGCAGTGACGCGGCGCCGTGCGGTGGCGACGGCGCGGCTGGAAGCCAAGCCTGAGACGGTGGCGCTGATCCTTGGTGGCGAACTGAAGAAGGGCGATGCGCTGGCAGTGGCCCGCATCGCCGGCATCATGGCGGCCAAGAAGACCTCGGAACTGATCCCGCTCTGCCATCCGATCCCGCTGACCAAGGTGAGCGTCGAGATCGAAGGCGATGGCCCTGCCCTGCTGGTGACGGCAACAGCCGAGACGACGGCGCAGACCGGCGTCGAGATGGAAGCGATGACAGCCGCCTCGGTTGCAGCGCTGACGCTCTACGACATGGCCAAATCGCACGACCGTGCGATGCGCGTCACCGCCATCCAGCTCGAAGAGAAATCGGGCGGCAAGTCGGGTGATTTCCGCCGATGATGCCGGTCGACGAGGCCATCGAGCGGATCTTCCGCAAGCTCCCCCGGCTCGGCAGCGAGACCGTGCCGCTGCTCCAGGCGCATCGCCGCGTGCTGGCTCAGCCGTTGGTGGCGCGGCACAACCAGCCGCCCTTCGATGCCAGCGCCATGGACGGCTATGCCGTACGTGCCGCCGAGGTGACGCCCGGCCGACCGCTGAAGCTGGCCGGCACCTCGCAGGCCGGGGCGCGCTTCGTCGGCATGATGGAGCACGGCCAGTGCGTCCGCATTTTCACCGGCGCGCCGCTGCCGATCGGCGCCGATGCGGTGATCATGCAGGAAGAGGCGACGGCCAAAGGCAACCAGATCAGCTTCGACAAGACGCCGGCCGTCGGCCAAAGCGTTCGCAAGCAGGGCTTCGATTTCAGGCGCGGCGCCGAGCTGTTGCCGTCAGGCGTGGCCCTGACACCGGCCATGCTGAACCTCGCTGCGTCGGCCAACCACCCCACGCTCACGGTGACGCGCCGCCCCAGGATCGCGGTGCTGGCGACGGGCGACGAACTGGTGCCACCCGGCACGCCGCTCGGACCGGACCAGATCATTGCCTCCAACAGCTACGGCTTGATCCCGCTGCTGGCGCCCTGGGCGGAAACGGTGATCGATCTCGGCATCGTCGCCGACGAAAAGCTCAAGCTCGAGGCGGCGCTGCTGAGCGCCTTCGACCAGGGCGTCGATATGCTGGTGACCACCGGCGGCGCCAGCGTGGGCGAACGCGACTACGTGCAGGAAGTGCTGCGCGATCTGGGCGTCGAGGTGGATTTCTGGAAGCTGCGGATGCGTCCAGGCAAGCCGTTGATGTTCGGTACCCGCGGCAAGACCCT
>JAEUMC010000124.1 GCA_016793415.1 Devosia sp.
CGCCGACCTCCGAAGCAAAGGGCAGGCTGTACTCCCGCCCGATCGGAAACCGCCTACCTCCCACGACGATCGCGTCGCCGCGAGCGTCGAGGGTCGATCCTAGCGGCAGGACCGGCGTCAGGACGGTGGAGCCGACGCGGACCTGAAGGCAGCCATCCTTCACGAAGAAGGTGCCATAATCCCGTGTGGCGTTCCGCAACCGGTTCGCGGCCTCCGGCAGCTCGGTCACGACCGTCACGCCCGAGCTTTGGCCAACCGCGAACGGCCATACCTTCTTCTCCCGGTCAGCGTTACAGGCGGCGAGCGCCCCTAACGCCAACATCATCGGGACCGCTCGGGCGCTCAAGGCACCAATAGCCCTTGGGTGGTGTGGATCAGGAAGGGAACCCTGTCGTTCACCCGATCGATCGGCATATATGAGAACTAACAAGCGCTCCCGGTGCAGGGACGCCCATAAGCGTCGGTGCTGCCTCCCTTGAGAATGCCATAGGCGACGATCTCGTACGAGCCGTTCGGGTATGAGAATACAGGCGCCCCGCTGTCGCCGCCGAAGGCGATCACCTGCTGGCTCGATCCGCTGACCTTCACGAAGCTCGAATAACTCACGCCTCGATCATCGGTGCCCGACACCGAGCTTGACTGGACGGTGCCGCAGGTGAAGCCGGTCGTCATGCCGCTCTTGCACACGGGCATTCCGATATAGTGGTTCGAGTTGTAGGACGACTGCTTGAGCGTACCCCGGGTGGTGAAATAGCCATCTCCATAGAAGCCCGGAACCGTGTTCACGTGTAAGCGTGGGCAGCAGACCGCCTTGCTATTGAGTGCGGCTCTTTTGGTAGGCGAGTTTGCCGGCGTGGCGGCGGATGGCGATGGCGGCGACGGCGCGGCGGGTGAAGCGTTCGTCGATGTCGTCGGCGTTGTAGGGGCCGCCATACCATTCACGTAAGCGGTCGTGTTCTTCGTGGCCGGGGTCGGCCATGGCATCGAGGAACATCTCGAACCCGGGCAAGCCGCCGACATCTTCGGGCGGGCAGCGCCGTTCCCCGTCGACGAAGCACGGATATTTGACGTCGGGTTCGCCGGGGCCGACCGTCTCGACGGTGATGGTGTGCCGCCAGTCGTCGCCCATGTCGTAGGTATAGACGAACTCCCGCACGCCCCGGTTGATGAGCGTCGCGAGCTTCACGTTCTTTGCAGCGGTCATGCCGCTCTCCGGCCACATTGGGTCGGGAATGCCGTAGCGCTGGTCGGCGGCCTCGAAATGCCACAGATGGTAGTCCTCCCAACCCATCGCAGCCTGGACGATGTCGTGGAGCATCTTGAGGCTGGCGGTGGCCGGCACGTCGACCCGGCGCCAGATGGCGGGTTCGATGTCGTTGAGGATGATATGCAGGCGGGCGATGGTCTCGACGCTCATGCCGCCAGTCTGGCAGGTTCGGGGGACCAGTTCCACGGCATGAGTTCGTCCCAGCGGCTGGCTGGCCAGTCACCGGCCACCTTGGCGATGACATCGGCGATATACGCCGGTGGGTCGACGCCGTTCGCCTTGCACGTCTGGATGATGGTGTAGATGGCCGCGGCCCGCTCGCCGCCTGCGCGCGAACCGGCGAACAGCCAGTTGCGGCGTCCGACCGCGACACCGCGCAGCGCACGCTCCGCGATATTGTTGTCGATCTCCAGGCGACCATCACCCAGGAAGCGCGACAGCGCTAGCCAGCGTTTCGTGCCATAGGCGATGGCCCTTGCCATGTCGGACCTCGACGACAGGCGGCGCAAGCTGGCGTCGAGCACCTCGCGCAAGGCGTCGACCAGCGGTCGACTTTTCTCCTGTCGGGCTCGCCATCGCACGTCGGGTGGTTGGCCACGGACCTCGGCCTCGACAGCGTAAAGCGTGCCGATCCGCTCGAGGATATCGGTGGTCAGCGGTGTAGGCGACCGTTCGTGCAGGTCGAAGACCTTGCGCCGGAAATGTGCCCAGCATGCCACCTCGGTGACGCCACCCCGATACAGTCCGTCATAACCGGCATAGGCATCCGCCTGCAGGAAGTTGCGGAAGCCGGCGAGATGAGACAGCGGGTGCGCGGCGGTGCGGTCTGGCGTGAAGCGATACCAGGTCGCGCGCGGCGCCGTGCTGCCGGATGCCTGGTCGTCGGCCGCGTACACCCATAACCGGCCAGTCGCGGTCTTGCCCCGGCCGGGGTCGAGCACCGGCACCGGCGTGTCGTCGGCATGGATCTTGTCGGCCTTGAGCACCTCGTCGCGGATGCGGCTGACGATGGGGTCGAGAAGTGCTGCGGCCTGTCCGGTCCAGCTCGCCAATGTCGAGCGGTCGATGTCGATACCTTGCGCTGCCATCATTTCGGCCTGGCGGTAGAGCGGCAGATGGTGGTCGAACTTGGAGACGACGACGTGCGCCAGCGTCGCGAAGGTCGCCTTGCCTCTGGCCACAGCGCTCACCGGTGCGGGTGCCTGGACAATCTTCTCGCATACCCGGCAACTGTATTTGGGGCGGACGTTGCGCACGACGCGCCAGCGCACCGGCACAATGTCGAGCATCTCGTGTGTGTCCAAGCCGAGCGCGCGCAACGCACCGCCACAGTCCGGGCAGGTGCAGGCACCCGACGCCGGCTCGTGGACGACCTCCTCGCGCGGCAGATGTCCGGGCAGACTGCGGACGGGCACCGGCCGAACCGCCACGCCAGGGTCAACCATCTCAGGCCCAGGCGCATCGCGCTCGGTCTCGAGTTCCTCCAGCGCCAGTTCGAGTTGCTCAATCTCGCGCCCCAGCTTTTCGGACGACGCGCCGAACTGCATTCGCCGCAGCCGCGCGATCTGTCCGCGCAGCGTATCGATGAGCAGGTCGCGGGCGGCAAGCGCGGCATTGGCCCGGGCGAGCGAAGCCTCCAGCGCGGCGATCCGCGCGGTCGCATCAGCAGGGGAAACAGGCGCTTCCGACAC
>JAEUMC010000150.1 GCA_016793415.1 Devosia sp.
AGGTCGGTCGAAACCTTCTCCTCGCTGCCCATGGTCACCGGCGCCATCGAAGCCATCAACGGCACCCCGATCGCCGAGCTCAATCGCAAGCCGCCGCCGGAGTTCGCCTTCGTGCTCGAGGGCGAGATACCGCTCTCCGCCTCCGACACGCTGCCCGACCAATCGACCATCACCGAGGGCAGTTGGTGGCCGTCAGGCTTCATTGGCCCGCCGGAGGTCTCGGTGTTCCAGCGGCTGAAGGAGCCATTGGGACTGAAGCTCGGCGACATCCTTACCTTCCGCATCTTCGGCGACGAGGTGAAGGTAAAGATCGGCAGCTTCCGCGATTATGCCTGGCGCTCGGGCGGCGTGAATTTCGGCTTCGTGCTGTCCCCCAACGCGCTCTCGGATTTTCCGCTGAGCTATCTCGGCCTCGTCAAGGCGGTGCCGGGCGAGGAGGTAGCGGTGCAGCAGCGCCTCGTCGCCGATTTCCCGGAACTCTTGTTCCTGCCCGTCGGGGAAGCGCTCGAAACCTTCGCCGCCATCCTCGCCAACGTCACCACCGCGGTCGAGGTGATCGGCGGTCTCGCCGTGGTCAGTGGCGTCTTGGTGCTGGCCGGCGCCATGGCGGCCGGGCGGAAACAGCGCGAGTCCGACGCCGTGGTGATGAAGGTGCTTGGCGCCACCCGTGGCGACGTGGTCCGCGCCTACCTCGTCGAGTATGGCCTGCTCGGCCTGCTCGCCGCAGTGCTCGCGGCGCTGCTCGGCCTCGCCGGCACCTGGGCCTTTGTCGAGTTCGTGCTGGAGATCGACTTCTGGGCCGATCCGGCGCTGCTGCTCTGGGTCGCCGTGGGCACCATTGCGCTGGCCGTCGCGGTCGGCATGCTCACCACCTGGTCGGCGCTTTCCACCCGACCGGCGAGCTTCCTGCGCGAGGAGTGATCGGCTAGCGTCCCATCAGACGGAGACCTGCCGATGCACCGACTGCTCTTGGCCCTGACCCTGTTGCTCGCGCCGTCGGCATACGCCGCCGAACCGCAGATCGAGGAAGTCCGCGCCGCCTGGGACGCCTGCTCGAAGCTGCTCGAAACCGCTCCGAACGATTGGACCGGCTGGCGCCGCAATTTCGATGGCGGCTACTCCGACCATTTCGAGTTCCACGATGGCGGCGACGACGCCCCCTCGGTGCTGGTGCAGACCTGGCTGATCGACGCCATCGCCACCCAGACCGATACCTCATGCTTCCGCCCCGACGGCAGCCTCGCCTTCATCTATTCCGAGATGGTTTCTCCCAACATGGCCGAGGGTGCGATCGGTCCGGCCATCACCCGCGAAGGCCGCCTCTACTTCGCCCCTGACGGCCACCTGCTGCGGCTGTTGAAGCGCATCACCGAGGCCGGCAAGGAGGTGGCGCCGATCGACAACGACAAGTACCAGCTGGCGCGCGGCTGCGGCCTCACCGCCCCGCACGCCAGCGTGGCTGACGTGCGCTCGCACCTGATCGCCGAACTCGGCGACATCGAGGGCACGCGAGGGAAATATATGCCGGAGCCGCTGGATTGGTGTGGGATGGAAGTGGAGTAACCGGGTCGCCATCGGCGCACTGAACGCGCAGTCGGCGCACCCTCTCCCGCTTGCGGGGGAGGGGGGACCACGCGACAGCGTGGTGGGAGGGGGGTGCCACAAACACCGGCGTCCGCCCCAACCGCGCACCATTTGTGCGTGGGGCTCCCCCCTCCCACCGCCTGACGGCGGCACCCTCCCCCGTAAACGGGAGAGGGCGTCGACTGCACCATCGGTGACGGCCAGCCTATGCAGCTACCTCACACAGGTCAGTCCGGTTGCCCACCCACCTTGGTCACCGCCGCCGAGCCCGCTTCGATCCCCCGCCGCAGGCACGTCTCGAGATCAACGCCCCTGAGTTCCGCCGAGACGAACGCCGCGGCGAACGCGTCGCCGGCCCCGGTGGTGTCGACCACCTTCACGGCCGGCGCCGGCAACCGGAGCTTCACGCCTGATGCATCGCCCACTGCCGCACCCTCGGCCCCGAGCTTGACCACCACCTGACGGTAGTTCGGCCCGAGCACCCGCATCTGCGTCTCGAGGTCGCTGCTGCCGGAGAGCGCCACGGCCTCGTCGGCGTTGGCGAACAGTGTCAAGAACCCCTTGGTCCATTCGAGGAACTTGTCGGCCCCAACCTCCTCGACGAACCCGACCGAAGCCGCATCGACGGCCACCGGGATACCGCGCGATTGCGCTTCGCCCGCCATCCAGCGCGCCGCGTGGCGCGGCTTCTCGGCGAACAGCGAATACCCCGAAACCAGCACGTAGCGGGTCTCTTCCAGCAGCCAGACCGGCATGTCGGAATGCTGGAGATCGAGATTGGCGCCGCGATCGGTGAGAAAACTCCGTTCCCCGCCCGCATCGACGATGACCACCAGAATGCCCGACGGCTTTACCGGATCGGCGATCAGCACCGGGTCGACGTGGAAGCCGCGCAGATAGGCCTCGAGATGCGGCTTGTCGCGCGCCCCGACGCGCGCCACGAAGCTGACGGGCGTGCCCATCGAGCCCAGCCACACCGCCTGGTTGGCGCCCGAGCCGCCGGGGCGCTGGGTGATCTGGGCGCGCCGATCCGAGCCGCGCACCAGCGGCCCTTCCGGGATCACGATGACGTCGGTCATCACGTCGCCGATGACGATGACCCGGCCGGCGCTGTCGCTCATTTATTGAGCTTTGCCAGGGCCACCGCGATCTCGGCGGCCACCCGCGCATTGTTCTCGACCAGCGCGATGTTGGCGACGAGACTCTTGCCGTCGGTCAACTCGAAGATGCGCTTCAACAGGAACGGCGTCAGGTCCTTGCGGCTCACGCCTTCCTGCTCGGCGCCCTTGATCGCCTCGTTGATCCTGCCCTCGATCATGTCCTTGTCGAGGGCGGCGCTCTCGGGGATCGGGTTGGCGACCAGCACGCCGCCCAGCCCCAGCGCGAACTGCAGCGCAATCACCTTGGCGGCCTCCTTGCCGCTCTCCACTCGATGGTCGACCTTGCCGCCCGACTGGCGGGCCCAGAACGCCGGAAAATCGCCGGTCTGGAAGCCGAGCACCGGCACGCCCTTGCTCTCCAGCACCTCGAGGGTCTTGGGGATATCGAGGATCGACTTGGCGCCGGCGCAGACTACCGCCACCTGGGTGCGGCCGAGTTCGTCGAGGTCGGCCGAGATGTCGAAGGTGGTCTCGGCGCCGCGATGCACGCCGCCGATGCCGCCGGTGGCGAACACCTGGATGCCGGCGGCTTCCGCCGCCATCATCGTCGTCGCCACGGTGGTGCCGGCCACTTCGCCGGAAGCCAGCAGGGCCGCGACGTCGCGACGCGACGCCTTGGCTGCCTTGCCGCCGGTCTGCGCCAGCCGTTCGAGATCCTTTGGCGTCACGCCGACCTTGAACTTGCCGTCCATGATGGCGATCGTCGCCGGAACGGCGCCGTGCTTTTCAATCACCGCCTCGACATTCTGAGCCATCTCCAGGTTCTGCGGATAGGGCATGCCGTGGGTGATGATGGTGGATTCGAGCGCCACCACCGGCTGGCCGGCGTCGAGCGCCTTCTTGACCGCGGGAGAGATGGAAAGGTGCTTCTTGAGGCTCACTGCGAATACTCTTTCGGATACGGAGTTTGCCCTCACTTGAACCGAAAACGGCTTCAGTTCAACTCCCGACTGGCCGGCGCCCGCCGACCCCACCGGCGGCGCGTCATTTCGCCCCTCGGAACACCCCTGCCCTGCCCCTAAAACCCTTGCTCCAGTTCGGATTTCCCACTAGGTTTCAGCCCGGCTGCAAGGCCTGTCGCGAGGGGTCACGTCACTGCTTACCGTCATTGTTGATCCGGAACCTCCGCCGGATCGATGGGCGCCCGGCTCCGGGCACATTGCGAACCCGAATTCTCCCGGCGCGATCTCCGCGCTGCTTGGCCGACCCTCTCGCGTACCCGCTCCCCGACATCTTCGTCGCCCGAGCAATCTGCACCCCAATACATCGCTATTCGCCGGGCCTCGCGCCCCCGATCCGTCAACCGGCGCCGCACGCGTCCGGGCAATGAGGCAATAACCGCAGGCCACCCGCGGTACTGATCAAGGAGAAACCACCATGCACAAACCGACGCTCATCGCCAAAATTACCGTGGCCCTGGGAGCGCTGCTCATCGCCGCGCCGGCCCTGGCGCAGGACAATGTGGTCAACGTCTACAACTGGTCCGACTACATCGCCGAAGACACCATCGCCAATTTCGAGGCCGAAACCGGCATCAAGGTGAACTACGACGTCTACGACAACAACGAGATCGTCGACGCCAAGCTGCTCGCCGGCAATTCCGGCTACGACATCGTCGTTCCCTCGGGCAACTTCCTCGAGCGCCAGATCAAGGCCGGCCTGATCCTGCCGCTCGACAAGTCCAAGCTGACCAACCTGGGCAACCTCGACCCCGCCGTGATGGCGACCGCCGCCTCGCAGGATCCGGACAACGCCCACGGCGTGCCCTACATGATCAACACCATCGGGCTGGGCTACAACGTCGCCAAGGTGAAGGCAGCGCTCGGCGATGCCGCCCCGCTCGACAGCTGGGACCTGCTGTTCAAGCCCGAAGTGGTCGCCAAGCTCAAGGATTGCGGCGTCGCCGTGCTCGACAGCCCGTCGGAAGTCACCGGCATTGCGCTGCACTATCTCGGGCTCGATCCGAACTCGGAGAGCGAGGAAGACCTCGCCAAGGCCGAGGCGCTGCTCACCAGCATCAAGCCGTCGATCCGCTATTTCCACTCGAGCCAGTACATCGACGACCTGGGCAATGGCGAAATCTGCCTGGCGCTCGGCTATTCGGGCGACATCTTCATTGCCGCCGATGCGGCAGCACAGGCCAACCAGGGCAACGAAGTCACCTACCTGATCCCCAAGGAAGGCGCCGCGACGCTGTTCGACTTCCTCGCCATTCCGGTCGATGCGCCGCATCCGGACAATGCGCTGAAGTTCATCAACTACATCCTCGAGCCCAAGGTCGTGGCGGCGATCACCAACTACGTGTTCTACGCCAACCCGAACCTGCCGGCGCTGGAGTTCGTGAACGAGGAAGTGAAGTCGAATCCGGGCATCTACCCCCCGGCCGAGACCATCGCCAAGGCGTTCGTGATGAAGGCGCACTCGCCTGAGTTCGAAGAGGTCTTGACCCGGACCTGGACCCGCATCAAAACCGGTCTGTAATCTCCTTCAGGGGGCGGTCCCACAACCGCCCCCTTCCTCATCAGGTGCCGCATGGCCAAGAAGCCGCAGCTCGCCATCGACACGCGCCCCTGGCGCGACCCGTCGGCCAAGCCGTTCGTGCGTATTCGCAACGTCTCCAAGAAGTTTGGCGACGTCTCGGCGGTGCACGACGTGTCGCTCGACATCTACAAATCCGAGCTGTTCTGCCTGCTGGGCGGTTCTGGCTCGGGCAAATCCACCCTGCTGCGCATGCTCGCCGGCTTCGAGCAGCCGACCTCGGGCACCATCGAGATCGATGGCCAGGACATGACCTCGGTGCCGCCCTATCAGCGGCCAGTCAACATGATGTTCCAGTCCTATGCGCTGTTCCCGCATATGAATGTGGAGCAGAACATCGCTTATGGCCTGAAGCGCGATAACATGCCGCGCGGCGAGATCGTCGATCGCGTCGCCGAGCTGCTGAGCCTCGTCAAGCTCCAGGACTACGGCAAGCGTAAGCCGAGCCAGCTGTCGGGCGGCCAGCGCCAGCGCGTCGCCCTCGCCCGCTCGCTCGCCAAGCGCCCCAAACTCCTCCTGCTCGATGAGCCGCTCGGCGCGCTCGACAAGAAGCTGCGCGAGGAAACCCAGTTCGAACTGGTCAAGATCCAGGAATCGCTCGGCGTCACCTTCATCGTCGTCACCCACGACCAGGAAGAGGCGATGACGCTCGCCACCCGCATCGGCGTGATGAACCAGGGCGAGATCGCCATGATCGGCGAACCGCACGACATCTATGAGTTCCCCAACTCGCGCTTCGTTGCGAGCTTCATCGGTTCGGCCAACATGGTCGAGGGCATCGTCACCGAGGACGAGCCCGACCACGTCCGCATCCGCTCGCCGGAACTGGGCTGCGACATCTATGTCGGCCACGGCGTCGACTGCGCCCCGGACCAGATCCTGTGGTGGGCCATCCGTCCCGAAAAGATGGAGTTGAGCCGCGAGAGGCCGGAGGCGCTGCACGGCGCCAACGTCACCAGGGGTGTGGTCGAGGAAATCGGCTACCTGGGCGATATGAGCGTCTACCAGGTGCTGCTCGAAAGCGGCAAACGCATCCGCGTCAGCCAGACCAATACGGTGCGCGGCAAGCCCGACGCCATCACCTGGGAAGAACAGGTCTATGTCACCTGGGGTGACAGCTCCGGCTCGGTGCTGACGGTATGACCCTCACCGGCAACCAGCTGCCGCCGCCGCGTCGCCTCCGGCCCTGGAGCGGGCTGGAGCGCCGGTTGCGTGACGTCGGTATCTCCGGCCGCACGCTGGTGATCGCCGCGCCGGCGATCTGGCTGACCGTGTTCTTCCTCATTCCGCTGTTCGTGGTGTTCGGCATTTCGCTCGCCACCAAGCAGTTCGGCCGGCCACCCTACTCGCCGCTGCTGACCACCGAGGGCGGCACCGTGCAGCTGACGCTGCACCTCTCCAACTACCTGAAGCTCTTCACCGATCCGCTCTATGTCGCGGCCTATCTGAGTTCGATCCGCATCGCGCTGATCTCGACGGTGATTACCCTCTTCATCGGCTACCCGATGGCCTATGCCATCGCCCGCGCTCCGGACAAATGGCGCAACATCCTGTTGATGCTGGTGATCCTGCCGTTCTGGACCTCGTTCCTGTTGCGCGTCTATGCCCTCACCGGGTTCATGCGCGGCAACGGCGTGATCAATCAGGTGCTCGCCGTGTTCGGCATCGAGCCGCTGGTGATGATGCAGACCGATTTCGCCGTCTATGTCGGCATCGTCTACACCTACCTGCCGTTCATGATCCTGCCGCTCTACACCACGCTGGTGAAGCTCGACACCTCGCTGCTCGAGGCTTCGGCCGATCTCGGCTCGCGCCCCTGGCAGACCTTCCTCTCCATTACCCTGCCGCTGTCGCTCCCCGGCATCGTTGCCGGCTCGATGCTGGTGTTCATTCCGGCGATCGGCGAGTTCGTCATTCCCTCGCTGCTCGGCGGTCCGGAAACGCTGATGATCGGCCGCGTGCTGTGGGACGAATTCTTCGGCGCCACCAACTGGCCGCGCGCCGCTTCCGTCGCCGTCGCCATGCTGGTGGTGGTCGTCATTCCCATCCTGCTGCTGCAGAAGGCGCAGGATGCCGTGGTCGAGAAGGGCAAGTAGATGCGGCGCGGCTGGTTCCTTCCCATCGCGGCGACGCTGGGTTTTGCCTTCCTCTACCTGCCGATCATCTCGCTGGTGGTGTTCTCGTTCAACGAGAGCCGGCTGGTGACGGTGTGGTCGGGCTTCTCCACCAAGTGGTATGGCGAGCTGTTCGCCGATGAGCAGATGCTGGGCGCCGCCTGGCTGAGCCTCCGCATCGCCTTCTTTTCCGCCAGCTTCGCGCTGGTGCTGGGGACGCTGTGCGCCGTGGCCCTGGTGCGCTTCAAGCGCTTCCGTGGCCGCACCGTGCTTGCCGGCACGGTCTCGGCGCCGCTGGTGATGCCCGACGTGATCACCGGCCTGGCCTTGCTGTTGCTGTTCGTCGGCAT
>JAEUMC010000167.1 GCA_016793415.1 Devosia sp.
CTCATAGATCGAGCCCGCGTCGAGGGTCAGCCCGCCGGTGGTTACCGCACCGATCGAGTTGCCGGGCGCCAGCACCGCGCCGTCGCCGACGCTGATCGCGCCATAGGTCCCGGTGCCGCCAAGCCGGGCGCCGCTCTCGGCGGTGACGCTCGCGAGCAGCGTTCCGAGCAAGTTGAGCCCGCCGCCGCTGACCGTGGTGGTGCCGGTAAAGGTGTTGATCCCGCTCAGCGTCAGCGTGCCGGTGCCGGTCTTGGTCAGCTGGCCCTTGCCCGCCAGCACGCCCGAGAAGGTGGTCGAGGCGTTGTTGCCGCCCAGCGTCAGCTGGGCGCTGCCGCCCGGGTTGCCGCCGTTCGGCGGGTTGCCGAGCTGCACGGTGCCGGCGCCGGCGAGGCTGCCGACGGTCTGGGTCTTGCCGGTATCGATCCTCAGCGTCGCGCCGGCAGCCACCTCGTAGGCGCTTTTGGCCGACAGCACCCCGGCTTCACGCGCCCTGAGCGTGCCGGCGCTGATCAGCGTCGCCCCCTCATAGGTGCTGGCGCCGTAGAGGTTGAGCGTGCCGGAGCCCTTCTTGGTGAAGCCGCCCTCGCCGACGAGGCCAGGGTCCATGTGCACCGAGTAGGTGCCGGTGTCGATGGTGCCGCCGCCATCCTCCAGCGTGATGTCGCCAGTCTGGAACCCCGAGAACAGAAACGACTGACTGGCGGTGAGCTTGAGCGTGCCGCCGTCGAAGGCAACGGTACCGGCGCCATCGTAGCGCTGCACCTGCTGGGCGCTGAGCTGGCCGCCGCTTTCGAGCCGCAGCGTGCCGGTGGAGCCGGCCTCCTGGGCCATCATCACGTAGTCGGAAACCACCTGCCCATTGTCCGAGATGGTCAGGCTCCCCGAGGCGCCGTCACGGGCGCCCAGGTAGATCTGCGCGGCTTCCACCCGTCCGCCATCGCTCACCGTCAGCGCGCCGCCACCTTCGAGCCCGATCGTCAGGCCATCGACACCCATCGTCCAGCTGGAGCCGGCGCCGGTGACGGTGGCGGTCGCGATGCCCTCGCTGCCGGCGCCGCTGTCGATGTAGCCGGTGCTGCTTTCGACGGTGGCGCCGCCGCTGACCTTGAAACCGTCTTCGCCCGGGCTGGTGACCACGATGCCGCCATGCGCCTCGAGCCTGGTGTCCGTGCCATCGACGGCAACGGTGCCCTTGCCGACATAGAGCGAGTTGAAGATCTCGACCGAGGCGCCGGCATCGATCGTCACGGTGCCGGTACCCTCGCGGCCGACATACATGTCGCCCTCGTCGATGTAGCTGGAGCCCGCGCCGGTGACGATCAGCGTTCCGTCCGAGCCGGGGTAATAACCGAGCCAGGTGCCGTTGGTATTGACCGAGCCGCCATTGGAGACGGTGAGTGTGCCCTTGCCGCCATACCCGACAAACATGCCGGCGCCGGCGATCCGGGTGCTCCAGTTGGAGCCGGCGCCGTCGATGGTTACCGTCCCCTCGGAGGCGGCGGCATCGCCGATCACGCCCTGGTGGCTGGTTACCGTGCCGCCCTCGAGAATCTCGAGCTCGCCATTGCCGTCGAGGCCGAGGGTGATCGAGGTCATCGAGTCGAAGCTCGAGCTCGGCCCGACTACCGAGATCTTGCCGGTGCCGCCATCCATGCCGATGGTCGTGTGATAGGCTTGGAGCGAGCCTTCGGTGATGCTCAGCGCGCCCTCGGCGCCTTCGCCGACGCGCAGGTTGCCGGCATAGGCCGCGCCGCCACCATCGATTACCGCGGTGGTCGGGCCATTGATCTCCACGTCGCGCGAGCCGTCCGGCTGGGCGCCGCTCCAGTTGCCGCTGGTGAACCAGTCCGACGATACTCCGCCGCCCCAGCCGGCGGTCTGCGCCAGGGCAGGGCTCGCGCCGAGCGCGCTCAGCGCCGTCGCCGCCAACAGGCCGGCGAGCAGGGGAGCGAGGAACGGTTCGCGATGGCAGTGCATGATACCCCCCGGAAGTGCCGGCAGGCAGCGGTGCATGACGCAACCGCCGCGGGACGGCAGGGGGCACTATTAAGCGGATGGGCAAGCTCACATATCGCTAGAAATAGCGACAAGTGCGTAACTGCCGCGATGCTAGATTCCGGAGCGGCAGATCTTGTCGCATCTTCGATGCAGAAGTCTCAGGGCTGTGCTGAAGCTCCGGGGGCAAGTTGGGGGAAGTGTCGTGGCGACAGGGGCGACGCCGCTCAGGGTGATGGTGGTCGAGGACGATGCCTCGTTCCGCGGCAGCTTCGTTGCCGCCATCGAGGCGACGGGGGACATGGTGCTCCACGCCGTGGCGGAAAATGTCGCCCAGGCGATGGCGCTGCTCGCCGGTGCGCCGGCCGATATCCTGGTGGTCGATCTGGGGCTGCCCGACGGTTCGGGCATCGAGGTGATCAGCGCCGCGCATCGCGCCTGGCCCGAATGCGGCATCATGGTGTCGACCACGTTCGCCGATGATCGGCACGTCATCCCCTCGATCGAGGCCGGTGCGACCGGCTATCTGCTCAAGGACAGTTCCGAGAGCCGGATCGCCGACGACATCCGGACCCTCCATTCGGGCGGCAGCCCGATCAGCCCGCGCATTGCCCGCAAGATCCTGCTGCGTTTCCGGCCGGTCGAACCGCCGGCGCAGCCTCTGCTGAGCCCACGCGAAAAACAGGCGCTCGAGCTGATCACCAAGGGCTTCAGCTACGACGAGATCGCCGAGCTGATGGGGGTGACGCGCAACACCGTGATGACCTTCGTGCGCCGCATCTACCTGAAGCTCGAAGTGAGCTCGAAGGCTGAGGCGATCTTCGAGGCGCGCAGCCATGGCCTTCTATAGGCTCATCGGGCGCTATCTCGCGGCGCTTTGTATCATCGTCGCGGCGGCGGTGGTGCTGCATCTCGTCGCCCGGCCCGGCGGCGTCCATATCGAGTATGCCAAGCTGCTGGTCGAGAGCTCTGTCGGCTATCAGCCGCCGCCGGCGACCATCGATCCCGAAGCGCTGCCCGGCGCCTGGGTGCCGGTGGGGCTGCCCAATGCCGCCATCCCCAGGCTGGCGCTGTCGCAGCAGGGCGCCGCGACTGCGCCCGATACGCAGGTCACCTGGTATCGCGCCGAACTCGAGCCGCCGGTCTCGCCGGCCGACAAGGGCTATCTCTACATCCCGCGCTGGAAATCCGACGGCACCATCGCGGTCTATGTCAATGGCGCGCTGCAATACCAATCGCATGCGAACCTGCAATGGAACGGCTCGAACCGGCCATTGC
>JAEUMC010000174.1 GCA_016793415.1 Devosia sp.
TGCGGGAACTCCTTGAACGCCACCAGCACGTCGGCATGGTCGACCTTCTGCTGCGTCAGGTGGTGGTGCATGTCGAGCTCGGCGCCGATCACCACGTCGGGCCCGACGATCCCCCGCGTCCGCGCCAGGAGGTCGCCCTCGCAATCATCGTAGCCACGCGCCACCATGGCGCCGTGCAGCCCATAGACCACGATGTCCACGGGCAGCGCCGCCCTGAGCTGGTCGAGAATTTCGTCGCGCAGGCTCTCATAGGCAGCCTGTGACACCAGCCCCGCCGGCTCGCCCCAGGTGGCGGTACCCTCGATCAGCGTGAAACCGTCGGTCCTGGCGCGCCGTCGCGCCGCCACCATCGGCGCCGAGCAGAGCGTCGGCGTCTCCGGATGTGTGCCGGGCGGGCAGTAGAAGGCGTCCTCGAACGCGCTGCGGTCGACGAACAGCGGCGAGAACGTATTCGTCTCGGTGGCCAGCGACGCTACAAAGACCCGCAACTCGTTCGCTCCCCGCCATCCATCCTATATGATGGAACGACATTTCGTTTGCCGCAGGGAATGTAAAGATGTTGGCGGCCGACCTGTCAACTCTGCCGAGGTCGCATCTTGGCAAAAGCTGGTCTAACTGCTTGCGCCGTGCCGGCTCTCGTGTCTTATTGCGCCGGTAGCAGCCATCCGGCGTTTGTTCTACAATGTGGAACCAGCCGCGAGAGACCATGCGAAATGCCCAGAACCAGCGCCCCTGACGACGCGCCGACCAGCACCCCCACCGCCGAGGCCCGGATTCAATCGGTGGCGCGCGCCAAGGCGCTGCTCGACGCCATGGCCGGCGGCGACTGGGTATCGCTACGCGACCTGGCGGCCCGCACCGGCCTCGCCAAGACCACCGCCTTCAACCTGGTCAGCGCGCTGGTCGATGTCGGCCTCACCGAACGCGACGCCAAGGCCGGCGCTTACCGGCTGAGCCTGCAGCACCTGGTCTACGGCAAGGCAGTGGAGCGCCGCCTCGACATCGCTGCCATCGCGCGCCCGCACCTGATCCGCCTCTGCGCCACGACGCGCGAGACGGTGAACCTGGCGCTGCCCGGCCCGACCGACGCGGTGATCGTCGAAAGCCTCGAGGGCAGCCAGTCGCTGCGCGTCTCCTCCTATTCCGGCACCCGTGCCGCCTACCACTCCACCGCCTGCGGTCGGGCGCTGCTGGCGCACCAGCCGCTCAATTTCAGGAAGATCATCTATTCGGTGGGCAACCTGCCGGCCGCAACTTCGCGCACCATCACCGATCCCGTGGCGCTGGAGACTGTGCTCGAGCGCTGCCGTACGCTCGGCTGGGCCACCGAGTTCGAGGAGAACGAGATGGGCAGTGCCTGTGTCGCGGCGCCGATCTTCGGGCCGGGCGGCGATGCCATCGCCGCGGTCAGCATTGCCGGCCCCTCGGCCCGCTATGAGCCGGACAATATCGAGCGACTTGGCAAACTCCTCGTCGCCAGCCTCGCCGAGATCACCGCCGAAATGACCCATCACGCGCCGCATCCGAGTTCCAGATGACCAAGCCTCGTATCCTCCTCGCCGGCCTGTTCCACGAAACCCATACCTTCGTCGACGAGATCACCGGGCTCGACGAGTTCACCATCAACCGCGGCAGCGCGGTGACGGCGCGGCGTGGCGACGGCTCGACCATTGACGGCTTCCTCGAGGTCGCCGAGGCCGAAGGTTGGGAGGTGGTGCCGGTCGCCGATTTCTCCGCCCTGCCCTCCGGCACTGCCGACCATGCGGTGTTCGAGCTGTTCTGGAGCGAGCTGCGCGCCGGTCTGGATGCGGCGCTCACCAATGGCGGTCTCGACGGCATCTGGCTGGCGCTGCATGGCGCCATGGTCACCACCGAGAGCGTTGACCCCGAGGGCGAGCTGCTGGCCCGCATCCGCGCGATTCCCGGTGCCGAGACCCTGCCGCTGTTCGGCGTTTTCGACCTGCACGCCACCTTCACCGCCGCCATGGCGAAACATGCCAACGGCCTCGTCGCTTATCGCGAGAACCCGCATACCGACGCCAACGAGTCTGCCGTGCGCTCGGCGCAACTGCTCGCCCGTTCGCTGCGCGAGGGCGTGCTGCCGCACATGCTCGCCCGCAACGCCCCGATCATCTGGGCCCCCACCGGGGTCGGCACTGCCGATCGTCCGATGCGCGACCTCGAAGCGCTGGCCCGCCAGATCGAAGCCGAGAACCCCGAGATCTGGACCATCAACGTCGTTGCCGGCTACTCCTTCTCCGACATCCCCGATGCCGGCGTCGCCTTCTCCGTCACCACCACCGGCAGCGATACCGACGCCAAGGCGGCGCTCGACCGGCTGGAGAACCTCGCCATCGAGCTCCGCGAGCTCGGCATTCCCACCGAATGGGATCTCGACGCCGCGCTGAGCGAGGTGAAAACCCTCCCCGGCGGCCCCTACGTCATCGTCGAGCCCTCCGACAATATCGGCGGCGGCGCGCCTGGCGACTGTACCCCGGTGCTGCGCGGTTTCCTCCGCCACGGCATCACCAATGCCGCAGTCGCCATTGCCGACCCCGCCGCGGTGCGCGCTCTCGATGGCGCCAAACCCGGCGACAAGCGCACCCTGTCGATCGGCGGCAAGGGCAGCCGGCTCGACCCCGGTCCGGTGGAGCTCGAAGTCAGCTTTGTCAGCCGCTCCGATGGCGCCTTCACCCTCGAGGATCGCCACAGCCACCTCGCCGCCATGCAGGGCATCCACTACAATATGGGGCCCTCGGCCGTGGTCGAGGCCAACGGCATCAAGATCCTCTTATCGAGCCGCAAGACCCCGCCCTTCGACCTTGGCCAGCTCCGCTCGCAGGGCATTATTCCCGAGGAGCTTTCGGTGATCGGCGTCAAGGCCGCCGTAGCGCACCGCCGCGCCTACGACAAGATCGCCAAAGGCAGCTACACCGTCACCACCCCCGGCCCCTGCACCAGTGCGTTGAAAACCCTGCCCTACCAGCGGCTGCGGAAGCCGGTCTTCCCGATCAGCTGAGAATTCTCGGAGTTAGATATGATCGAATATCCCAGCGCGCCGGATACCCCGCGCTCGCACCTGCCGTTCAGCCCCGCCACCAAGGTCGGCGAGCTGATTTTCGTCTCCGGCCAGGCTTCCGTCGACGCCACCGGCAAGATCGTCTCGGACAGCTTCGAGGGCGAGATGCGCCGCTCGATCGAGAACCTGCGCAAGGTGCTTGAAGATGCCGGCAGTGACCTGAGCCATGTGGTGCAGACCCGCAACTACGTGCGCGACGATGCGGACCTCGCGCTCTACAACCGCATCTACCCAGAGTATTTCCAGGCGCCGTTCCCGGCCCGCACCACCATCACCAATTGCCTTGGTGCGGCCCTACGCTACGAGATCGACTGCATTGCGGTCACCAAGAACAGCAAAGCATAACTGCCGGCTTTATCGGCTTTCCGCCCATTTTTTCGCCTCGCGAAACCGGCGGCCATTTACAACTTTCGGGCCCTGAGGCCACTTGGACTTAGAAGAATTGAGGAGTCCCGCGTTGACCGTTACATCCCCCGCCGCACCATCGGCCACACAGTCACGCCCGCTCAGCTTCGATAAATCCGTCGAGGCGATCCGCACCAACTCGCAGTGGATCTCCGGCGGCGTGAACAGCAATTTCCGCCTCAACATCTCGCCCACCCCGCTGGTGTTCGAGCGCGGCGAAGGCGCCTATCTCTACGACGTCGATGGTAACAAGCTGATCGACTACTACCTCGGCATGGGCCCGATGATCCTCGGCCACAAGCCGCAGGCGCTGGTCGACGCGGTAAAGTCGCAGATCGACAACGGCATCCTGTTCGCCGGCCAGACGGCCATTGAAGCCGAGGCGGCCCGCCTCGTCTGCGAACTGGTGCCGTCGGCCGAACGCATGCGCTTCGGCTCCTCCGGCTCCGAGGTCGACCAGGCCGCGATGCGCCTCGCTCGCGCTGCCACCGGCCGCACCAAGATCCTGAAGTTCGAAGGGCACTATCACGGTTGGTTCGACAACGTGCTGTGGTCGACCGCTCCGGCCCTCGACGCGGCCGGTCCCGCCGACGCACCGACCCCGGTGATCGGCTCCAAGGGCCAGCTCAAGGACACTGCCGACACCCTCGTCGTCCTGCCCTGGAACAATCTCGAGCTGCTCACGGCGCGCCTGGCTCAGGGCGATATCGCCGCCGTCATCATGGAAGCCGCGATGTGCAACCAGGGTGCGGTGCACCCGCTGGCCGGCTACCTCGAAGGCGTACGCGAGGCCTGCACGAAGACCGGCACCATCCTGATCTTCGACGAGGTCATCACCGGCTTCCGCCTCGCTCCGGGCGGCGCGCAGGAACTGTTCGGGGTCACCCCTGATCTTTCGACCTTCGGCAAGGCCATCGCCAACGGCTTCCCGGTGGCGGCGATTGCCGGTCGCGCCGACCTGATGGACATGTTCACCTCGGGCGGAGTCGTCCATGGCGGCACCTACAACGCCCAGCCGATCGCCATGGCGGCGACCGCTGCGACCCTGAAGTCGCTGACCCCGGCGCTCTACAAGAAGATCGGCGTCTCCGGCACCGCGCTGCAGGAAGGCTTCAAGGAGATCTTCGCCTCGGCCGGCGTCACTGCCTCGGTGGTCGGCTTCCCGCAGGTCTTCCACGTCGCGCTGGGCCTCGACAAGCCGGCCCGCGATTTCCGCGACCTCGCCAAAATGAACCGCCCCGCCTACATCGCGCTGACCACTGCCCTGATGTACCGCGGCGTCCGCGCCCTCGAACGCGGCGCCTGGTTCCTCTCCAGCGAGCACGATGCCGGCGTGATCAACAACACGCTGGATGCGATGCGTGATGCGGTGCGTGAACTGAAGGCCAAGGGGACACTGTAAGCTTCATTACAGGGGCCGGAGCTAAGCCGACCCCCACCCTTGATCCCTCCCTGCAAGGGGGAGGGAGACGCAGACTGAGAGGTTAGTGTGAGGGTCACCCTCCCCCTTGCAGGGAGGGGACAGGGGTGGGGGTCAGCCCGCACCCGCCTGTCGGCCTACCTCCCACCTCCAATCCTCAGCATTAC
>JAEUMC010000194.1 GCA_016793415.1 Devosia sp.
TCCGCCGCCGCCTGTTCCCAGGGCGCGAAATACGGGTGCGGACCGCCCGGCACGAGGGCGTGCTTGTGGTCCGACGCCATGACGGCAAGCGGCGACAGCGCCACGCCCAGGGCCAGAGCCGCGGCGAGCGCGCCGCGCATACGGGTAACCTGCATGATCTTCTCCCTTTGTCGGTGGATGCCCTCCCGATCCTCCTCGGGCAGCATACACGCTGGCCAAGGCGTAACACTAACGCATATCGCATGCAATATTCTTTTCGTTGACTTTCGTCGCACCTCTGCTGTTATGGCGCCGCTTGCGAAGCGGCTCAGGGAGGGGCGCTTGAACCACACTGACGGGGGGCGCGCCGACCGCTCGCGCCTCAGGCCGGAACTGCGCGAAATGCTGGAAGCCGCCGAGCGCCTGGGCACGCCGAGCAACGACGAGCTCGGTGTCGCAAGAGCCCGCGCCGCCTCCGAGGTCAGCCTCGCCGGCCATTGGGACTTGAAGGACGAGTTGCCGCCGCCGCTCACCTTCACCCTCGGCGATGCCGCCATCCGCTGCCGCCTCTATCGCGGCGGCGATGCCAAGGGCACGCTCCTCTTTCTCCATGGCGGCGGCTGGATCGTCGGCAGCCTCGATACCCATGACGGCGCGGCCCGCGCCCTTGCCAAAGCCGCCGGCTCCAACCTGCTGTCGGTCGAGTATCGCAAGGCGCCGGAGCAGCCGTTTCCCGCCGGGCTCAACGATGCCGAAACGGCGCTCCGCTGGCTCATCACCGAGGGCGCCAGCCTGGGGCTCAGCGATCGCGTCGTCGTCGCCGGCGACAGCGCCGGCGCCAATATCGCTGCAGCCCTGGCGCTGCGGGCCCGCGACCGGGCCATCCCGCTTGCCGGCCAGATGCTGATCTATCCAGCGACCGACCTCGCGCATGAGACCGCCAGCACCTCGGCATTCGCGCGCGGCTTCTTTCTCTCCCGCGCCACGTTGCGCTGGTACATCGCCAACTACCTGTCAGGCGCCGACCCGACCGATCCGGACGCCTCGCCGCTCCTCGCCCCCGACCTCAGCGGTCTCTGCCCTACCCTGCTGGTCACCGCCGACCACGACCCACTACGCGACGAAGGCCGCGCCTACGCCACCCGCCTGATGGAAGCGGGCAACGCTGTGACCTTCCGCGAATGGCCCGGTACCACCCACGGCTTCATGATCATGGCCGGGATCACCCCGGCGGCGCGGGAACTGATCGGCGTGATGGGGGCGTGGGCGAGGCGCTCGCAGTCAGGTCTCCCTCCCCCTTGTGGGGAGGGTAGCGCAGCTGGGCGAAGCCGTAGCGAAGCTGAGGCACTCGATGCCCCTGCGTCGGTCCGTCTACATATACTACTTTAGTATTAGTCTTTTCCTAGACTTTAGTCTAATACGCACCGATCCTGCCTTGACGCTGATCGCACCCCCGCGGAAGGTGCAGGTCGACAAGCGGGGTCTTCCCGCAAGGGACGAGGAACCTTCATGGCACCAGTAACCATCAACAAGGCCGGCAAGCACTATGGCGGCTTCGAAGCGCTGAAAGGCGTTTCGGTCGATATCGCCGACGGCGAGTTCGTCGTGCTCGTCGGCCCGTCGGGCTGCGGCAAATCCACCCTGCTGCGCATGATCGCCGGCCTCGAGGAAATCACCTCGGGCGAGATCGGCATCGGCAACCGCGTGGTCAACGACCTGCCGCCCAAGGAACGCGACATCGCCATGGTGTTCCAGAACTACGCGCTCTACCCGCACATGACGGTGGCGCAGAACATGGGCTTCTCGCTGAAGCTCAAGGGCGTGCCGAAGCCGGAGATCAAGGCCAAGGTCGATCGCGCCGCGCAGATCCTCGGCCTCGAAAAGCTGCTCGACCGCCAGCCGCGCCAGCTCTCGGGCGGTCAGCGCCAGCGTGTCGCCATGGGCCGCGCCATCGTGCGTGATCCGCAGGTCTTCCTGTTCGACGAGCCGCTGTCGAACCTCGACGCCAAGCTGCGCGTGCAGATGCGTTCCGAAATCAAGGAACTGCACCAGCGCCTGAAGACCACCACCATCTACGTGACCCACGACCAGGTCGAAGCCATGACCATGGCCGACAAGATCGTGGTGATGCGTGACGGCATCATCGAGCAGATGGGCACGCCGCTCGATCTCTACGATCGTCCGCTCAACACCTTCGTTGCCGGCTTCATCGGTTCGCCGTCGATGAACTTCATCAACGGTTCGGCTGCCGATGGCGGCTTCAAAACCACCGACGGCATCCTGCTGCCGGCCGTCAACGCCCCGGCCAATGCCGCCATCTATGGCATCCGCCCAGAGCACCTGCATCTCGACCCCAACGGCATCGAGATCGAAGTGGTGGTGCTGGAGCCGACCGGTTCCGAGACCCAGGTCATCGGTCGCATCGGCACCCAGGCGATCAACGGCATCTTCCGCGAGCGCATCACCGCCACGCCGGGTTCCAAGATCAAGGTGGCGCCGGACCTGTCGGTCGTCCACCTGTTCGACAAGGACGGCAAGCGCGTCAACTAAGCGCTGCTGAATGAACCAAGGCCGCCGTGGGAAACCACGGCGGCCTTTTTGTTTGTCCAGTGGGTGTAGCCCCACCCCACCCAGCTCCGCCAGGCCGCTGACGCGGCCGGCTGCGCTACCCTCCCCATCAAGGGGAGGGAGACGATGGAACCGAAACCGCAGTCAGGTCTCCCTCCCCCTTGTGGGGAGGGATCAAGGGTGGGGGTGGGCCCCACGCACCGGTGCCAACCCTAATGCCCCCGCGGCCCGATCAACCGCGACCGCAGCGCGTTCGAGATATTGTCGAACACGAACACCACCACGAGGATCAGCAGCACCATGTAGGCCACCTTGTCCCAGTCGGAATTGGTGCCCATCGCTTCGAGCAGCTTGAGCCCGATGCCGCCTGCCCCGACGGCGCCGATCACCGTGGCCGAGCGGGTATTGCTCTCCCAGAAATACAGCGACTGCGAAATGAACACCGGCAGCACCTGCGGCACCACGCCGAAGCGGTTGACCACGCTTGCCGATGCCCCCACCGACTTGACGCCCTCGCGCTGCCGATCGTCGACATTCTCCAGCGCCTCGGCATAGACCTTGCCGAGCGCCCCGGCATCGGTGAAGAAGATCGCCGCGATGCCCGGGATCGGCCCGGGGCCGAAACCCCGGGTGAAGAACAGCGCCCAGATCAACATGTCGATCGAGCGCAGGAAATCGAACGTCCGCTTCATCAGCCAGTTCACCGGACGCGACCGCGTGATGTTGCGCGCCGCAATGAACGCCAGCGGGAAAGCGAACAGTGTCGCAAGGAGCGTTCCGACAAACGCCATCACCAGGGTCTGCAGCAGCTTGGAGAGAATATCGCCATGCTGCCAGACGCCGTTGCCGAGGAAATCCTTCACCGCCGTATCGAAATTCGAGCGCGCGGGATCGATGCGGTCGGCGCTGAACATCAGCTGGAACACTTCGATCGGATTGAGCCCCCAATAGGCCGAGCGCGTATCGAACCAGAAGTTGGACCAGCCGAGGAAGCGCCGCTGCACATAGACCTGGTTGGTGCGGATTTCCGCCTGGCCGGCAAAGCCGTAATCGACGATCACCTTGCTGCCGTCCTGCTTGACTGCGCCTGGCGCTCCGGCCGGAGCGGTCACGCTGTCGGCGCCGA
This sequence comes from Devosia sp., assembly GCA_016793415.1. Taxonomy (GTDB): domain Bacteria; phylum Pseudomonadota; class Alphaproteobacteria; order Rhizobiales; family Devosiaceae; genus Devosia_A. The sequence continues at coordinate 3,674 of JAEUMC010000194.1, forward strand.
TCGCGATCTCATGCGGCGCGCCGCCGACATAGGCGACCACCAGGTTCGGCGTCACCTCCAGCCGGTCGCCCGCGCCACCGAAAGTGACCGTCATCGAGCCGTCCTCATGCGGGGTCAGCCAGTCGATCCTGGCATCGGCGGGATATTGTCCGCGGCTCGACCAGGTGGCGATGACCTTGCCGTCGGCGAATTTCAGCCGCGGTTGCGCCCGCCACGAGTACCAATCCTGGAGGTACAGCGCCGCTCGGTCCCATTTGCCGTTCTCGAAGGCCGGGCCGACATTGAAGAAGGCGTAGCAGAAGCCGAGATAGAGCACCGTCACGACGAGCCCGATAAGCAAGCCCCAGCGCTGCCACCATGGCTTGTGCAGTACCGCCGCATGCTCGGCCCTCAGCCGGGCCCGTTCCGCTGCATCCATTGCAAGCCCGTTGGTCATCACGCCGCTCCCCGTCCGAATTCGAAGGCCTGGTTGCCGACCAGCCGGCGCCTGAGCCAGCCCGAGAACTGGTCGACGGCGATGATAGTGACCAGCAGCAGGATGATGATGGCGTAGGTCTTGGCGGCATGGTTGTTGCCGATCGACAGGCGGAACGCCTCGCCGATGCCGCCGCCACCCACCGCGCCGATAATGGTGGAAGCGCGCACGTTGATCTCGGTGCGCAGCAGCGTGTAGCTGACGAAGTTCGGCAGCACCTGCGGCAGCATGCCGAAACGCACCCGCTCGAGCCAGGTGGCGCCGACTGCCCGCAAGCCCTCGTCGGGCTTCATGTCGGCATTCTCGACCACCTCGAAGAACAGTTTGCCCAATGCCCCGATGGTATGGAGCGATACTGCGAAGATCGCGGCGATCGGGCCGATCGAGAGGATCGCAGTGAGCAGCCCGGCAATGACGATCTCGGGGAAGGCGCGGAGAATTTCCATGATCCGTCGCACCACGAAACGAACGACACCGGCGCCGACCAGGTTCGTCGCGGCGAAGAAGCACAGGCAGAACGCGATGCCGCCGCCGATGATGGTCGAGACGATGGCGATGTTCACCGTGACGATCAGCTCGTAGATGAAGTGCGGTACGTACAGCGTGTCGGTGACATACATGCGCTGCGAGACGAAATCGTACTTCATCGAGCCGTCGGCATAGGGCGACGGCAGGTCGAACATCGCCCGGAAAATCTCCAGCGGATCGTTCGGCACGAAACTGCGCAGGAAATCG
>JAEUMC010000197.1 GCA_016793415.1 Devosia sp.
GTGGACCCGCGACGCACCCTTGGTGCATGCAACGCCTTCATGGAGGCGGCGATTATCGCGGAATTATGGTTTTGACTCGGTTAAGCGGCCGATGATTGCCGCCTGGGCTCGTTTGGTTCCGCTCTCCCCAGCCGCATGGCGGCGCTCGGGGAGAGCTAGCGAGCGGGGGCGCTAGCGCGCGCGACCGCTCCGGCTGCAAAGCCGGCGGCTGCGATTGGCGCTGCTACTCCCTGAGTCATGACCAAACCCTGTGCGAGGATTACGGAGCTTTAGTGGCGGAAACCGCTGGTGGTCAAGTGCGCTGACGGCGTGCGTAGCTGAGCGAGTAAGCGACGCCGATGACGATCGGCACCAACACACAGCCGAGCAGCCACCAGACGAGGGTCGGCGCGGGCAGCAGGAGCGCGGCAACAATCAGCACAATGCCGGCGATGATGCAGAGGAGGCCGGTCAGGCGGTGCGTCGCCTGCCAGTTGGCAGGATCGTTCAGCGTCGAGGGCAGACGCAGGCCGGCAAAGCTGTTCGGCTGGGACTTGGGCATGGCGTTGCCAAGGATCACCAGCAGCACACCCAGTGCCAGGGCCAGCACCTGCACCATGTTGACGGTGGCGCCGATGCCGATCAGCACCGTGGCGGCCTCGAGCACCAGGGCGAGACCGGTGAGGGCCGTAATCACCACCCCGGCACTGTGGCGACCTGCGGCGACGTCGGATGGCTTCGCAACCCGGCCGATGCCGTAGAAGATGACCCAGACCAAGGCCACCATCAGCAGCGGGATGAGCAGCGCCCATTCGCGTGGCAGGAAGCCATCAGGCTCGCCGCTGATGCCCCAGTGGACCGGCAGCATGGTGCCTGCCGGCACGAGCACCAGCCCGGCGATGAACACCGCGACCAGGGCGACGAGCAGCGCGATGCGGATCGGGGTGAACAACGGGCTCATGACTTGGTCTCCCTAAGGCTCATGAGGCCGGACAAGGCCTCTTCGAGGATGGACATGTTGAGGTGGTAGATCAGGCTGGTGCCCTGCCGCTTGACGGCCACCAATTCGGCCTCCTTGAGCTTGGCGAAGTGCACCGAGAGCGTCGGCTTGCTCAGCGTGAAATGCTCGGCCAGCGCGCCGGCCGACATCGGCCCGCCCCTGAGGAGCTGGAGGATTTCCCGGCGCACCGGATGCGACAAGGCCTCGAAGACGGCGTTGATACCCATAAGACCCGCTCACCTGGCGACGGCCTTATTTAGACATCACTCTAATTAGAGTCAAGACGAACGACTGTCGCCTTTCACCGGCAGGTAGTGCAGGAACTGGTCGGTGCTCGCCGCCCAGGAGAACTGCTCCGCATAGGTCCGGCACTCGTCACGGGAGACGTGCAGCGCCTTGAGCGCCGCGGCCCTGAGGTCGTGATCGAGCACGCCGACCGGCGCATCACCGATCACGTCGATCGGGCCGGTGACCGGAAAAGCTGCAACGGGCGTACCGCTGGCCAGCGCCTCGAGCAGCACGAGACCGAAGGTGTCGGTTTTCGACGGAAAGACGAACACGTCAGCCGAGGCAAAGAGCCTCGCCAGTTCCTCGCCCTGTTTTGGACCGACGAACACCACGTCGGGATACTCGGCCCTGAGCTTGTCGAGGCTCGGTCCGCCGCCCACAACCAGCTTGGTGCCGGGCAGTTCGAGCGAGACGAAAGCTTCGATGTTCTTTTCCACGGCAACGCGGCCGACATAGAGGAACACCGGCCCGTCATAGGCGAGTGGTTCGCGCCGCGTCGGGCTGAACAGCTGGGTATCGACGCCCTTCTGCCAGATCACCGCATTGGTGAAGCCGCGCTGCTCGAGCAGCGTCTTCAGGTGTGGCGTGCCGACGAGGCAGTATTTCGCGGCTCCGTGGAACCAGCGCAGGAACCGGTAGCTCCAGCGCAGCGGCACCGGCAGGCGGGCGCGCAGATATTCGGGGAACTGAGTGTGGTAGGCGGTCGAGAATTCGAACCGCCGCTTGCGGCACCAGCGGCGCGCCATGATGCCGAGCGGACCTTCGGTGGCGATATGGATCGCATCGGGCGCCGCGGCCTCGATCCGGGCATAGACCGGCTTCATCAGCGTGCGGCTCAGGCGGATCTCGCCATAGCCCGGCATGGGGAAGGTCTTGAACTCGTTCGGGGTCAGGAGCTTCACGGTGATGCCGCGCTTTTCCATCTCCTTGATCACCAGCTCGATCGAACGCACCACGCCGTTGATCTGCGGGTGCCAGGCATCGGTGACGATGAGAACGGTCTTGGGCTGCGGCATCGGCGGCTCGGTTAGGGGGCGGCAATGGGTATCGCGGGGGGCGGGCGTCGGCAACCCTCCCCTTCTCCATGAGAGGCCATCCAGCAGCGCAAAAGAAAAGGCCCGCCGAAGCGGGCCTTTCCGAAATCTGGAACTCGAAGCTTAGCGCTTGGAGAACTGGAAGGAACGACGGGCCTTGGCCTTGCCGTACTTCTTGCGCTCGACCACGCGGCTGTCGCGGGTGAGGAAACCGCCGGCCTTCAGCACGCCGCGCAGCTCGGGCTCGTAGTAGGTGAGCGCCTTGGAGATGCCGTGACGCACCGCACCGGCCTGGCCGGAGAGACCGCCGCCCGAAACGGTGGCGACGATGTCGTACTGGTCCTTGCGGGCTGCGGCGACGATCGGCTGCTGCAGCACCATCTGGAGCACCGGACGGGCGAAGAAGGCGTTGAACTCCTTGCCGTTGACGGTGATCTTGCCGTTACCCGGCTTCACCCAGACGCGGGCGATGGCGTTCTTGCGCTTGCCGGTGGCGTAAGCGCGGCCCTGCGCGTCGAGCTTCTGCACGTGCACGGGAGCGTCGGCGGCAACAGCGGCGACGTTGGCAGCGCCCAGGTCTTCGAGCGAATTGATGGTCTCGGCCATTACTTGGCCCTCACATTCTTGGTGTTGAACGAAGCGACGTCGAGCTTCACGGGCGACTGGGCCTCATGCGGGTGAGTCTCACCGGCATAGACGCGCAGGTTGCCGTACTGCTTGCGGCCGAGCGGGCCTTCCGGGATCATGCGGCGGACGGCGTTCTCGAGCACGCGCTCGGGGAAACGGCCCTCGAGCAGCTGACGCTGAGTACGGTCCTTGATGCCGCCCGGGTGCCCGGTGTGCCAGTAGAACCGGCGCTGGTCGAGCTTCTTGCCGGTCAGCTTCACCTTGTCGGCATTGATCACAACGACGTGGTCGCCGGTATCCATGTGCGGGGTATAGGTCGGCAGGTGCTTGCCGCGCAGACGCATGGCAATGATGGAGGCGACACGGCCAACCACCAGATCCTTGGCGTCGATCAGGATCCACTTCTTCTGGATCTCGTCCGGCTTCGCCGTGTAGGTGCTCATCTTGTTTTCCTTGAAAGCAGGCAGAGTGTCCCCTGCCCCGTATTCGTGGCGCGGATATACGGATGCGACGGGAAAGCGTCAAGCGCTAAGATTTTCATACGCTATATCAATAGCTTGCGCTGTTGGTATTATGATACCACATGTTAAGCCATTGAAATCATTAGATATCGCCAATGCCGGTGTGAGGGCATGGGACGGCCTAGGCCCTTCGCGCCGTCGTATCCGCCAGATACGCCGTCACCAAACCGGCCAGCATGAAGGCCAGGGCCTGGTGGCCCAGCGCCAGCGAGATCGGCACCATGCTGAGGAGCGTAGCGATGCCGAGCCCCACCTGCAGCAGGATGAGCAGCGAGATGCGCGGCAGCCAGCCGTGCACGCCCGCAAACCCGCCGCGCTTCGACTGCCGCCACAGCAGCCAGCCGACATAGAGCACGACGGCATAGGCAATCATGCGATGGATGAACTGCACGGTGAGAGTGTTCTCGAAAAGGTTCTTCCAGAACGGATCGATCGCATCGAGCCCATGCGGGATCAGCGCCCCATCCATGAGCGGCCAGGTATTGTAGCCCATGCCGGCATCCAGCCCGGCAACGAAGGCGCCGGCGACGATCTGAATGAGGATCAGCGCGAGCAGGCCCCAAACCGGCCAGCCGGCGGAACTCGTGGGTTTGGCGGGCTCCAGCCGGCGCGCCACCCAGATCAGCGCGATGAACAGCAACGACGCAGCGCCGAGGTGTGCGGCGAGGCGGTATTGCGACACCGAGGTCAGCTCCGAGAGACCCGACGAGACCATCCACCAGCCGAGGAAACCCTGGAACCCGCCCAGCACGAACAGGCCGGCGAGCGGCGCGGCGAGGCTCCAGTTGAAGCGGCGCTGGAACAGGAACACCACGAACGGAACAGCGAAGGCGAAACCGATGACCCGGCCGAGGAAGCGGTGCGCCCACTCCCACCAGAAGATCGACTTGAAGTCCTCGATCCCCATCCAGGAGTTCTGCACCCCCTGCGGGATCTGCTTGTAGGCCTCGAACTCGGCCTGCCAGTCGGCATCGCTGAGCGGCGGGATGGCGCCCGAGATCGGCTTCCAGGAGGTGATCGACAACCCGGACTCGGTCAGCCGTGTCGCGCCGCCGACCACCACCATGATCAGCACCAGCAGCGCCATGCCGTAGAGCCAGATGCGGACCGGCCGCAACCGATCGGTAGCGGGCGCGGATGGTGTGACGGATTGTTCGGTTGCGCTGAGAGCCAAGATGGGTTCCTTTCGGCCTCGAACTACTCCCGGCAGCGCCCCCTTACAATGGTCGCGATGCCGCATCGCACCGGCAAGGCCATGACCCAATCCACCCGCAAGCTCCTCGGCACCGTGCTGATCCTCGCCTCGCTCGTCATCTGGTCGGTGCTTGGTATGTGGATCTACATGAGCTTTCTTGGGGCCGCCGCGTGGTGGCTGCTCATCGGCTTTTTCGCCGTGATGGGGATGAGCTGGTTCTACCCCGCGACGTGGATCATCCGCTGGATGGCGAAACCGGACCAGTAACACCGACTCGTCCCCGATCGCCCTAGCACCGCGTCTGCTGCCCCACCCCCTCCCAGCCTCCCCATCATGGGGGAGGTGTCGGCCGGTGAGATCGGCTGGATCGTGCCTCACACGCCGAACGGCACCTCCCCCCTTGTGGGGGAGGTTGGGAGGGGGAGCCCCACGCACCGGCGACGAAGACGCCCCTACTCCCAGCGCACCCTGGCACCGAGCTTGCTGAGCTTTTCGACGAAATGCGGATAGGCGCGACGGATCGGATCGGCGTTCTTGATGCGCGACTCGCCGGGGATCTGGATCGCCGCCAAGAGCAGGGCCACGACGACGCGGATGATGTAAGGCGCCTCGACGGTCGCCGGGCGTAGCGGATTGCCGCCGAACACCACGAGGCGGTGCGGATCAGAAAGGTGCACGCGGGCGCCGAACTTCAAGAGCTCCGCACTCCAGCCGAGCGCTCCCTCGTAGACCTTGTTCCAGAACATGATGTCGCCGGTGCAGCCGACCGAGATGCCGATGGCATGCGGCAAGAGGTCGGCCGGAAAATACGGCCAGGGCGCCGCCTCGATCTTGGGCAGCATTTCGGCGGTGTAGGGCTCGGTGACCTTGCGGGTCCAGCCGGTGGCGGTAACCTTGCCCTCCTCCACCTCGAACTCCAGCCCGAGCTTACCGAACTGGCGGAGGATCAGCGTCAGCTGCGGGCCCATGTCGGTCTCGACGGTGAGCCGGCCGCCCGTCACCGCGCCGATGGCGAGGAAGGTCGCAACCTCATGGTGATCGTCGGGCACCCGCGCCGTGGTGCCCGAGAGCTTGCCGACACCACGCACCGTCAGCCGCGAGGTGCCGATGCCGTCGATATCGGCGCCCATGGCCGCCAGCATGTCGCAGAGCGCCTGCACGTGCGGCTCGGAAGCGGCGTTGTTCATGGTCGAGGTGCCATGCGCCAATGCCGCAATCATCACGAAAGTCTCGGTGGCAGTCACCGAGGCGTAATCGGGCCAGAGGTCGACGCCCCGAATCTGGTTGCGGCGCTCGATGCGATAGGGGTGCGTGCCGGCGATGGTGCCGCCGAAACGCTCGAGGATTTCGAGGTGCGGATCGATCTCGCGCACACCCAGCGCGCAGCCCTTTGCCTCGGTGTCGAAGATCAGGTGGTCGCTGCGCAAGAGCACCGGGGCAAGCAGCAGCACGGCGGCACGGATGCCCACCGGCAGCTCGGCATCCGAGGTGGCGAACGCCTTGAAGTCATGCTGGATAGTCAGCGTCTGCGCTTCGAGACTGCGCTGCACGCGTGAGCCCTTGGAGCGGAAATATTCGACCAGCTTATCGATGTCGCTGATCTCGGGGACATTGGTGAGCGTCACCTCCTCGTCCGTCAGCAAGGTGGCGCAGAGCATGGGGAGCACCGCGTTCTTGTTGCCCGAGGGGCGGATGGTGCCGGACACCGGGTTCGCGCCATCGACGATGAGGTCAGCCATGAAAGCTCCGGGAGAATCTGTAAGCGAGGGACATGAGGTAAGAACCAATCAACCCGGCAGCATTGAGAACACAGCCGGGGTAGCGAAGACGTCGATATAGCGCCGCGACTGGAACAACCCGTTGAGAGAAACCCGCGGCAGCGCGTGCAGACTATGCCGATGGCCGGCATAGAGCCCGCCAGGCTTGGTGGTCACCGCCGTGCGCAGCCCGAGTTCGCGGGCAAAGCTATACTCGCGCGGGCCGGCCGATACACCGGCGCCGATCGGATAGCTGAAATGCAGCGGCGTCTTGCCGAACTGCGCCTTGAGGATGCGGACCGATTGCTCGATCTCGTTGCGCGCGTCCGCCGGGGAGAGCTTGGCCAACTCGTAGTGATGCACCGTGTGGGCGCCGATGGTGCACAGCGGATCGGCGGCGAAGTGCCTGAGCTCGGTCCAATCCATGATCAGTTCGCGGCAGTGCTGCTTCAGATCGAACCCGTACTGCCCGGCGATGTCGCGGATCAGCTTGACGCGATCGGCCTCCGGCATGGTGCGCATCCGGCGATACAGCGCGTCGTAGGCCTTCTGCTTTTCCTCGAGATTGGCCGTCGCGTAATACTCGGTCTCACCGGCGTAGGTGACGGCGAGCGCGTTCTGGCCGGCGATGATATCCTCGAGCGCCTGCCACCAGACCTCCCCGACCCCATCGACCAAAGCGGTCGGCACGTAGAGGGTGAACGGACACTGCTGGCGCCGCAGTACCGGCAGGGCGAACCTGAGGTTGTCGCGGTACGCGTCATCGAAGGTAAAGACGACAAAGGGCTTGCCGGGTTCGTCGGCCTCGATCCTCCGCGACGCCTCGTCCAGGTCGACGATGTCGAATCCCAGTTCGCGCATGCGGGTGATGGCGAAGGCGAGAAAGTCGGGCTTGACCTGAAGAATGGCATTGGGGGCAAAGTCGGCCGGATCGTCCGGCAGCACCCGGTGCAAGGTGAAGATCACGCCGCGGGCCCTGGAGCGCTTGCGGATCAGATGCGTCACGCCGCTCGCCCACAACAGCTCGAAGGCGGCGCCGATCAGCCTGTATTTGAGCGTTGCCACAGGCCTAGGCCACGTCCGCCCTGACGGCGGGAAGGCTGACGACGCGGCCGAGCTCGAAACCGAGCGCCGCGATATCGCGCCGTGCTACGCCGATCGCCACCGGGCTCGCATCCTCGCTGGTGACCAGCACCACGGTGGCGCGGGCGCCCGAGAACAGCGGCAGGCTCGAGGCGACGCCGACCCGGCCGGTATCGACGATCACCACGTGATAGATATCGGCCAGCGCCTCGATCAGCGTCGAGGGGCGCGACGAGCGGCGGTCAAGCGACGGCAGGCGGCCCCAGGGCACCTCGGCGAGGTTGTCGCCGGCGCGCTGCATGACGTCGCCATAGTCGGCCTGTTCGGCGGCAAGGTCGGTGAGGCCGAGCAGCGCGCTGGTTTCGCCGCTGCCGGCATCCACTACCACGGCGCTGAGATCGCTCATCAGCGCGTCTTCGAGCAACCGGTCCATCACCATCAGCGTCTCGTGGCCGCCATCGAGACTGGCGAGCAGCACGGTGCGCAGCTGGTGCGTGGCCACGGCAGCCGAGAGCTGCGCCAAATCATCGTCGACCGGGCGAGGCGCCGCCGGCGGCGGCGCAATGCCGCTTTCAACAGCCTGCTCCAACTCGTCGTCGATCTTGTCGTTGTCGACAAATGCGGCGGGCTCGGAATCGTACTCCCGGTCTTCAGGCTCCAGTTCGTCGATCCGGGCCCGCGCCGTCAGCGCCCTACCCGACATCAGCTCACCGAACAGGATGGCGCCGATCTGCAGCGCCAGCGCCACGAAGCCGATGGCGCCCAGGATCAGCGGGATCTTCGGCGAGGCCGGCTCGACCGAAGGCGCCGCTTCACTCACGATGCGGACATCGGGAAGCGCCGAGTTGGATGCCGTGCGGGAGGTCGCGTCGGAGTACCTGGCGAGGTAGTTCTCCAGCAGGTCGCGCTGCGCCTTGGCCTCGCGCTCGAGGCTGTCGAGCGTCACACCGCCCTTGGTCGCGTCGCCCGCCGTCAGCTTGGCCCTGGTCAGGTCATCGCGCAGCCGCTGTTCCAGATCGGCCTCGACCTTGGCCTCGGCGTCGAGCGAATCGGCGACGCGGTCGGCCTCATTGGCGATCTGCTTGTTGAGTTCGCCGATCTGCGCCTTCAGCGCCTTGATGGTGGGGTGGTTGGACAGCAGGGTCGTCGACTTCTGCGCCAGCTCGGCCTGAAGGTTCGCCTTGGTTGCGAGCAGCCCCTGGATCACCACGGAGTTGCGCACATCGTTGACGCCGTCGAGCGACTGACCCGAGCCGAGCAGCCCGCGGATCACCTGCGAGCGGGCCTGTGCGTCATTCTTGCGCTGCTGCGCCTCGGCAATCTGGGTGGCGACCACGGTCAGTTGCTGGTCGGTGACCGGAATGCTGTTGGCGCCGACAAACAGGTCGTTCTCGACCTTGTAGTTGGCGACGGCCGTTTCGGCTGCGCTCACCTTGGGGCGAAGCTTGTCGATCTCTTCCTGCAGCCAGACGGTGGCATCGGCGGTATCGGTCAGCGACTGCGCTCCGCGGCGCTTCACGTGGGCCGCCGCGATGGCGTTGGCGATGCGGGCGGCGAGCTCGGCATCGGTCGAGCGCACGTAGATCGAGATCACCGCCGAGTCGCGCTCGCGGATCACGGTCATCCGGTCGGCC
>JAEUMC010000243.1 GCA_016793415.1 Devosia sp.
GGGTCGGGGTGAGGGGCGGCACAGGGCGGAGCGCTCGCCCCAAACAAAAAGGCCCGCTGCAACCGCAGCGGGCCTTCAAACTTCACTGCGCGCCGAAGCTTACTCCGCTGCGACCTTCTTCGGGGTCACCGCTTCGGTATAGGCGTTGATCAGCGTCGTGCAGGCCTTGGCCGGCTTGAACGAGTACTCGCCGATCTGGCTCACCGGGGTCACTTCCGCCGCCGTGCCGGTGAGGAAGCATTCCTCGAAGCCAGCCAGTTCTTCCGGCTTGATGTGGCGCTCGATCACCTTGTAGCCGTTCTCGCGCGCCAGCTGGATCAGCGTCTGCCGGGTGATGCCGTTGAGGAAGCAATCCGGGGTCGGCGTGTGGATCTCGTCACCCTTGACGAAGAACACGTTGGCGCCGGTGGCTTCGGCGACGAGCCCGCGATAGTCGAGCATCAGCGCATCGGCATAGCCATTGGCCATCGCCGCGTCTTTCGACAGCGTGCAGATCATGTAGAGGCCGGCAGCCTTGGCCGAGGACGGGATGGTCTCCGGGCTCGGGCGCTTCCAGCGGCTCCACTCGAGGCGGATGCCCTTGAGCTTTTCCTCAACCGAGAAATAGCTCGGCCAGACCCACGAGGCGATGGCGAGGTGCACCTTGTTGTTGCGACCGGGAACCGACAGTTCCTCCGAACCGCGCCAGGCGATCGGCCGGACATAGGCATCGACCAGGCCGTTCTTTTCGAGCACCAGGCGCTTGGCTGCCTCGATCTCATCGACCGAGTACGGGATAGTGAAATCCAGCGTCTTGCCGCTCTGGATCAGCCGCTCGGTGTGCTGGCGCGATTTGAAGATCTCGCCGCCATAGGCGCGCTCGCCCTCGAACACCGCGCTCGCATAGTGCAGCCCGTGCGTCAGCACGTGGATCTTGGCGTCCTTCCACGGAACCATCTGACCATCGAACCAGATCCAGCCTTCGCGCTGGTCCATCGGCAAGCCTGCCATCTCAATCTCCCACTCGTCTGGTGCGGCCCTTGGGGTCCGCCGTGTTGTTGCCTGTGATCCTGCCCCACCGGCTTGCTATTGGCAAACCGGAACGGCTTTGGGATAAGGCAAAGAGCTGTGTTTTCGATGGGGTGATGATGGCATCGGGCAAAATAAATGTCAACAAGGCTGACATAAATTTGGCGCGGGCCGGCGAGCCTGCCATGCCGCTCGATGTCATGGGGCTGTTCTTCTTCGCTTACCGCGACTTCGTCGGCGATGCTGATGCACTGCTTGAACGCCAGGGTTTTGGCCGCGCCCATCACCGCGTGCTTTATTTCGTCAATCTCAGGCCCGGCATGCCCGTCGCCGACCTGCTCGATATCCTCAAGATCACCAAGCAGAGTCTGGCCCGCGTGCTGCGCCAGCTGGTCGACCATGGTTATGTCGAACAGAAGACCGGCGAGACCGACCGCCGCCAGCGCCTGCTCTATGCCACCGAAAAGGGCCGCGGCCTGTTCGAGACCCTGTCGGCCACCCAGACCAGCCGCATCGAAGCCGCCATCGCTGCCCTGCCCCCCGAGGGCAAGCGCACCGTGCTCAGGTTCTTCGTCGGCATGGTGGAGCCCGAGGACCGTGGGCTGCTGGATCGGTTGAAGCTGACAGAAGAGCTGTAGCCCTCGCCAGAGGCGCGGGTGACTGTCATGAGATATGGCGGAAGGGGCGGGAATCGAACCCGCGGAACGTTGCCGTCCTACGGCTTAGCAAGCCGCTGCATTACCACTCTGCCACCCTTCCGAGGCGACTACTCGAACTGTCCGACAAACTCGGCATGATCGACCCGGTTGGTTAGGGTTGCTGTGAGCGGCACGACGCCGCGAGGGCCTTATGACCCAGGTGCCTGCACTTCGGCAACGCAGACTGCTGCCGCCTGTGACTGCCCGTTCGCCGGATGGGCAAACGGCAGTCACATCAGCTTCTTGCCATTGGGCACGCCGCGCTCCACCGCGGCCAGTACGATCGCCCCATCAGCATCCTCGTAGCCCAGCGTCAGCACTTCGCTGCGCACCGGGCCGATCTGGCGGGGCGGGAAGTTGACCACCGCCATCACCTGCCGGCCGACCAACGTCTCCGGCGTGTAATGAACGGTGATCTGCGCCGAGCTTTTCTTGACGCCGATCCCCGGACCGAAATCGATCAGCAGGATGTAGGCGGGCTTGCGCGCCTCGGGGAACACCCGCGCTTCGACAATGGTGCCGACGCGGATGTCGACCTGCTCGAACTCGGCATATGTGATTTCGGCCATCAGGCCCGCCCGAGCTCTTCCGAGCGCTGCCGTGCGGCGCGCACCGCCCGGTCGAGCAGCGGCTCGAGCCCGTCCGGCGCCATCAGCACCTGCAGCGCCGCATAGGTGGTGCCCTTGGGCGAGGTGACGTTCTCGCGCAGCGTGCCGGCCGGCGACGGATCGGCATCCATCAGCGCCGCGGCGCCGGTGACGGTGGCCCGCGCCAGTTG
>JAEUMC010000339.1 GCA_016793415.1 Devosia sp.
CAAACATCTCCGATGAGATGCGGCGTGCGGAGTCGATGACACGCACCACTCGTAGCGTCGTCGCATCGAAATCGAAGAACACGAGGTAACGCCCGACCGGAAAGCTACGAAGTTTTGGTGCAAGGTCGTCGCGTGCGCGTCCCATCTGAGGCGTGTTCGCGAGGTGCCGGATCGACTCCCCGATGCGACGCAGTTGCCCGTCGGCCGCTGGCGGGTTATCCGAAGCTATGAAAGACCAGATGCTTCTCAGGTCGCGGCGCGCGGCATTGGTGTGATGGACATCAAGCGGCATCTTGGCGGCTCGCCTTCAGCCGCTTCGCCTCGGCGATGATGTCCTCCATGTCCAGCGGCCCGGCATCACCGCTATCAAGTCCCTCCTGGATCAACCGCTTCAGCTCTTCCGTTCGCACCTTTCGCAGGACCTCTGTGTCTTCAAGCAGCCGCAGCCCGTCGCGCAGCACTTCGCTGGCGCTGTTATAGCGGCCGCTTTCGACGAGTTCGCGGACGAACTTCTCGTAGTGATCCCCTAGGGTGTAGCTGGACGGCATGGCTGGTCTCCTTTGGGGAGTAAACTATCACTTTATGATAGTTCTTGCCATCACGCCCCCGCGCGGATGGCGAGGGCGTCTTCCAGGGTCATTTCGGTGTGGTGCTCCCATTCGGGGCGCGGTTCGGGGAAATCGGTGCGGAAATGGCCGCCGCGGCTTTCCTCGCGCTGCAGCGCACCGGCCGCGACGAGGGTCGCCGAGGTGGTCATGTTGAGGAACGAGCGGGTGACGCCCTGCGCGGTGGCTTCGATCTCGGCGATGCGGCGCAGCGCGGTGCGCAGGTCCGCGGCGTTGCGTTCGACCCCGACGAGGTCGGTCATGGTGCGGCGCAACTCCTTCACCGACACGTGGTTGCGCAGCCGCTCCTCCACCATCTCGCCTTCGACCGGGTCCCAGCCGATGCCGGGGAAGGGGGCGAGTGGGTTGCGCAGCGGCTCGAGGCCGGAGATATCGGCGGCGATGCGGGCGCCATAGACCACCGCCTCGAGCAGCGAGTTGGAGGCGAGGCGGTTGGCGCCGTGCAGCCCGGTCGAGGAACACTCGCCGGCGGCCCACAGGCCCGGCAGCGAGGTGCGGCCGTTGGCTTCGACCTTGACCCCGCCCATGTGGTAATGCGCCGCCGGGGTCACCGGGATCGGTTGGCTCACCGGGTCGATGCCGAAATCGGTGCAGTATTTGGCGACCGTGGGGAAGGCGGTGAGGATGCGTGCGCCGATGGCCTCGCGGGTATCGAGGAACACTCTCCGGCCGGCCTTGATCTCACGGTAATTGGCGCGGGCGACGATATCGCGCGGCGCCAGTTCCGCGTCGGGATGCACCGCCAGCATGAAGCGCTCGCCGAGGTCGTTGACGAGGATGGCGCCTTCGCCGCGCAGCGCCTCGGTGGCGAGCGGCGCAGGGTCGGCGCCGGTGGCGATGGCGGTGGGGTGGAACTGCACGAATTCCGGGTCTGCGATCAGCGCGCCGGCGCGGGCCGCCATGCCCATGGCATGACCGCGCACGCCTGAGGGATTGGTGGTCACGGCATAGAGGCCGCCAAGCCCGCCGGCGGCGAGCACCGTGGCGCGGGCGCGGACCAGCACCGGCTCGGCATAGCGGTCCCCCAGTTTGCGCGCATAGACGCCGATGATGCGGCCATCGGCGCGGGCAAGATCGACGACGGTGAGCCCCTCGACGATGCGGATCGACGGGGTCTTGCGCACCTCGGCGATGATCGCCTGCATGATGGCGTAGCCGGCGCGGTCGCCTTCGACGCGCACCACGCGGTTACGCGAGTGCGCCGCCTCCTTGCTCAACACATAATGGCCGAGCTCGTCGCGATCGAAGGGGGTGCCCCAGCGGGCAAGATCTTCGATGCGGGCCGCGGCCTCGGCTGTGACCGATTCCGCTTCGTCCTCATCGACGATGCCGGCGCCGGCGATCTCGGTGTCGACGGCATGGGCATGCGAGGTGTCGCCGGGGCCGACTGCCGCCGCGACGCCGCCCTGGGCCCAGGCGGACGATGCGCCGTTGCCGAGCGGCACGGGGGAAATGACGGTGACGGGGCGGGGCGCCAGTTTCAGCGCGCAGAACAGGCCAGCAAGGCCAGCGCCGACGATGAGGGCACCGTCGGCGTTGAGGACGTTATCAGTGAAAGTCATCGGTCTCCCCCGGGCGAAACGCCCGGATCAGGCCTCGTCGACCACCGGGGTGTCTGCGGCGCGCTTCTTAAGCGATTCTATGGCGTTTTTGGCGCTGGACTTCGATTTGTAGGTCTCGGTCCGGACCATGGTCTCGCCGTTCGAGGCAACGAAGCGAACGAAGGTCTGGCCGTCCTTGGAGGCCGCCAGCTCGAAGCGGTAGCCTTTGCCGGTCTCGCCCTTGGCGGTATCCACCACCGCGGCACCGGCGGCGTTCTTCTTCAGCGAGGCAATGGCGTTCTTGGCGCTGTCCTTGCCCGCGTAGTTCTCGGACCAGAAAATGGTCTCGGCATTGTAGACGTACTTCGCAACGAACTGGCCGCCCTTGGCGGCAGTGATCTTGAAGGAATGTGGCACGACGCTTTACCCCTCGGTTGCGGGCCGGGAAGTCGTGGCCCGATGCCGCAAATCTAGCGCGGCATCGGAGTCGCGCAACCCTCAAAGTCAGGCACGCGCTTGATTTGATTGAGCTTGGAACGCCCGGCATACGGACTGTCCGGCAATGAGCTAGACGAAAGTCCATAGCCGCCGATACTGGGTGGGCTTAGCTGCGGCTATGCGAGAAGCCGGTGCCCGCACCGGCGTCGGCTAGTTTGCGCCGCGCTCAATCTCGCTTCTTCGAAAAATCGATCATCCGCTGCACCGCAGCGCGGGCGGGCTCGAGCAGTTCCTCGGCGACCGTCACTTCCTCGCTCATGGTGTGGAGCGACCACAGCACGTTCTCGAGGTTGATGCGCTTCATGTGCGGGCAGATGTTGCAGCCGCGCAGGAAATCGACGCCGGTCGCCTCGGATGCGACGTTGTCGGACATCGAGCACTCGGTGACCATCACCACGCGCGGCGGCTTTTGGGTCTTCACATAGTCGATCATCGCGGCGGTCGAGCCGGCGAAATCCACCGCATCGATCACCTCGGGCGGGCACTCGGGGTGAGCGATGATCTTGGCCGTCGGGTAGGCGTGGCGCAGTTCGGCAATGTCATCGGCAGTGAAGGTCTCGTGCACTTCGCACGAGCCGGCCCAGGTGATGACCTTCTTGGCTGTCTTCTTGGCCGTGTTGCGCGCCAGGTACTGGTCGGGGATCATGATCACCGTGTCGCCGGCGACGCCGTTGACGATGTCGGCGGCGTTGGACGAGGTGCAGCACACATCGGTCACGGCCTTCACCGCGGCCGAGGTGTTGACGTAGGTAATGACAGGCACACCCGGATACTGGGCCCGCATGGCGATGACATCCTCGGGGGTAATCGAGGAGGCCAGCGAGCAGCCGGCGCGGCTGTCGGGGATCAGCACAGTCTTTTTCGGGTTCAGCAGCTTCGAGGTCTCGGCCATGAAGTGCACGCCGCACTGCACGATGATCGACTGCTTGACCTTGGTGGCCTCGATGGCGAGCTGCAGGCTGTCGCCCACGATATCGGCAACGCCATGGTAGATCTGCGGCGACTGGTAGTTGTGGGCGAGGATGACGGCATCCTTCTCCTTCTTCAGCCGGTTGATCTGCAGGATCAGCGGCGCATAGAAGGGCCATTCGATCTCGGGGATGCGGTCTTTCACCCGCTCGTAGACGCGCGATGTGACGCGTTCGACCGCCTTGGTGAACTTGAGGTCGAAACTCTCCGCGAGGATGGCGCGAGCCTCCTCAAGCGGGGTGAGAGCATTGATGAGCTGCACCGGACCGTCCCTCCAGACAGGTGGGACACTTAAGGTCGATTGGCGTCTATTTCAATGTCGCGATTTGGCTTGATCGGCATGCGGCAAGTGCCTAACGCTCTCGCCGAACGACAGCCCCTCGAGGATCGCCATGCCGCAAGACGCCGCCGCCCTTCGCCAGACTCTCTCGCTTGCGCCGGTGATCCCGGTGATTGTGCTGGACGATGTATCGGCGGCCCGCCCGCTGGCCGAAGCGCTGGTTGCCGGCGGCCTGCCGGTGCTGGAAGTGACGTTGCGTACTCCGCATGCGCTGCAGATCATCGAGGAAATGGCCAAGGTTTCGGGCGCCGTGGTCGGCTCGGGTACAGTGCGCTCGCCGCTGCAGATGGGCCATTCGGTCGATGCCGGCTGCCAGTTCATGGTGTCGCCCGGCGCGTCGCCGCGACTGCTTGAGGCGGCCGAGGAGCACAAGATTCCGCTGCTGCCGGGGATCGGCACCCCGACCGAGGCGATGACCGCCTCGGAACATGGTTACTCGTTCCTTAAGTTCTTCCCGGCCGAAGCCTTGGGTGGGGTCAAGGTGCTGAAGGCCTATGCGAGCCCGCTGGCCGACATCACCTTCTGCCCGACCGGCGGCATCGATATGCAGAAGGCCAAAGAATACCTGGCGCTGCCCAATGTGATCTGCGTCGGCGGCTCGTGGATCATGCCGGCCGATGCCATTGCCAGCAAGGACTGGAAGCGGATCGAGACGCTGGCGCGCGAAGCGGCGGCGCTGAAGCAGAACTAGACTGGTCAGAGCGCTCGCAGCGTCGCGAGCTTGCTGCCGGCGCTGTCGATGAGGACCAGGACACCAGCCTCGGCGTGAAACTTGGCGGCGGCAGCGAGGACAGCGAGGAAGCTGGCCTCCTGCGCCATGGTTGCCGGCTCGCATGCCAGCTCGGTCCAGGCGATATCGGTGAACCGCAAGGTGTCGTCGTCAACGCTGACGCTGCCGCCATAGCCGTTGCAGCCGCCGTTGCCGCCGACCCGCCCACCAGGCGCGACTTCCAGCGTGGTGTGCACCCCTGATGTCACGATGCCATCGCGCAGTTCCTCGAGCGCCCACTTGCCATCGAGCGGCGAGCCGCCGGCAAAGGCCGGGGAGGCGGCTGCGACGGTGAGGAGACAGACGAGCATGGCACGGAACGACACTTCAGACCTCCACCGACGCGGCGGGAACCATACCCCTCCGGCATTGTGGCAAAGCCATGATCCGAACTGCTATGGGTGAAGCGAGGGCGCCGGCGGAGGCAGAGCTTGGCTAGAAAATCGCGATCGACGGTCATCGGCCTCTCTCACCTCCGCATCACCCTCAGCGACAGCTTCTATATCGGGCCCGGCCGTGCCGACCTGATGGAACTGATCGCCGAGACCGGCTCGATTTCCGAGGCAGCCAAGCGGATGGGGATGTCCTACAAGCGGGCCTGGGGGCTGGTGCAGGCGCTCAACGAGGGGTTCGGCGCGCCGCTGGTCGAAGCGTCGCGCGGGGGCACGACGCAGGGGGCATCGCTGACCGGGGCCGGTCGCGAAGTGCTGGAACGCTATCGCGGCATGCAGGAGGCGACGCGCAAGGCGATCGCCCGGGACGTCGAGGCGCTGAGCGCGCTGCACGCGGATATGTCCACTCGAAAATAACGCTTGCCGCATGCCGCTGGCATTGGCACAACCATCGATATCCCCGTTCGGACATATCGAGGACTTCATGCGTCGGATTCCCCTTCTGCTCGGCATCGGCCTGCTGGCGCTAATGAGCGCGCCGGTCCTTGCTGCCGAGGTCAGCGCCGCCGTGGCGGCCAACTTCACCAAGCCGGCCGAGGAACTGGGCGCGGCGTTCACGGCTAAAACCGGCGATACGGTGACCTTCAGCTTCGGCGCCACCGGGGCGCTCTACACCCAGATCAGCCAGGGCGCGCCGTTCGAGGTGTTCCTGTCGGCCGACAACAAGCGGCCAGCCCAGGCGGTCAAGGAGGGCTTTGGCGTCGACGGTACGGTCTTCACCTATGCGGTGGGCAAGGTGGTGCTCTACTCGCCGACGCTCGACCTCTCCGATGGGGCGGCGGTGCTCAGGACCAATGAGTTCCAGCAACTGTCGGTCGCCGATCCCAAGACGGCGCCCTATGGCGCCGCGGCGATGGAAACGCTCGACAAGCTCGGTCTCACCGAGGCCGTGACCCCCAAGATCGTCACCGGCGAGAATATCAGCCAGGCGCTGCAGTTCATCGACAGCGCCAATGCCGAGCTGGGCTTCGTGGCCCTGAGCCAGGTGATCGACAAGCCGGCCCCGCAGGTCTGGCGGGTGCCGGCCGAGGATTACTCGCCGATCCTGCAGGATGCGGTGTTGCTGAAGCCGGGCGAGACCGATCCGGCAGCCGCCGCCTTCCTCGAGTTCTTGAAGGGCGACGAAGCGCGCGCCATCATCGAGAAATACGGCTACGAGGTCGGCTCGGGTCAGTGAGGAACAGCTAGATGCTTGATGCCAGTGAGATCGTACAGCCCGTCGGGCTGACGCTGACCCTGGCGTTCATCGTCACCCTGATCCTGTTAGCTGTCGGCACCCCCATCGCCTGGTGGCTGTGCCGGACACGATCGCCGCTGCAGCCGCCGGTGGCGGCGATCGTGTCGCTGCCGCTGGTGTTGCCCCCTACGGTGCTGGGGTTCTACCTGCTGCTGGCGTTCGGGCCGAACGGCCCTGGCGGCCTCCTGGCGCCGCTCTGGGGGGCACGCACGCTTGCCTTCTCGTTCGAGGGCCTGGTGATTGCCTCGGTGCTCTACTCGCTGCCCTTCATGGTGCAGCCGCTGCGCACCGCCTTCGAGGCGCTGGGCGACGAGCCGCTGGAGGCGGCGGCGACGCTCGGCGCTGGGCGGTGGACCACCTTCTTTCGCGTGGTGATCCCGCTGTCGCGCACCGGCTATCTCACCGGCGCCATCCTCACCTTCGCGCACACCGTCGGGGAGTTCGGCGTGGTGCTGATGATCGGCGGCAATATCCCCGGCAAGACCAAGCTGGTGTCGATGGCGATCTACGATTTTGTCGAGCGGCTGGAATGGGACAAGGCGCACGTCCTCGCCGGCGGCATGGTGCTGTTCGCCTTCGTGGTGATCACGGCGGTGATGCTGCTTGATCGGCGGGTGGGGCGAGTGGCGGGGTGAGCTCGGGTCTGGCCGCCGAGAGGTGGCGCGCTCAAGCCAACCGCAACAGCTCCACGAACCGCTTCAGCGCCTTGCCGAGGCCCTTACGCTTCTTGGCGTCCAGATCCGCAAACAGTGCTTCCTCGAGCTGTTCCCAGTTCGCGGCCAGCACTTCGCGGATGCGGGCGCCGCGTTCGGTGAGCGCCAGTCCCTCGGTCAGGTCGGGGCCGATGGCCTGGCGGACGACGATGTCGCGCTCGATCAGGCGGGCGAGCCGCGGTTGCAGCGCGTCGGGTTCCAGCCCGAGATGTTCGGCCAGCGCCGCTTCGCTGGCCCCGAGTTCGGCATGCAGCACGAAGATCACGGCGTCGTCGCCCGCCTCCAGGCCGCGGTCGAGCAGCGGCACCAGCAGCGCCTTATGGGCCAGCTGGCCGGCTTCGATCAGCCGGTAAAGCGTTGAACGGGCTTCGGGTTTGGTCATGGGTGGATAGATAGACTTGAAGGTGGGCTCGAGCGACATGGGACCCATCCTATCGTTAATCTCAGCGAGACCAAGGGGCGGCATTGTTCAGGCTTTTGAGATGACTTATGCGTGGCTGAGGCGGTGTTCACCAGGAATGCCGCCAATCTACACAGTTCAGGTCAGCAACGCATGAGCCAGGACCTCGCCCGCATCCGGGCCTTCGTGCAGGTGTTCGATGCCGGTGGTTTCTCGTCGGCGGCGCGGCAGCATGGGCGCTCCAAGGCGCTGCTGTCGAAATACGTCACCGACCTCGAGGATTACCTGGGGGTCCGGCTGATGAACCGGACCACCCGCAAGCTCAGCCTCACCGAGGCCGGCGAGGCCTATTACCGCGAAGCCAGCCAGCTGCTGCAGCAGCTCGACGACCTCGACGCGACGATCTCCGACCAGACCGCCGAGCCGCGTGGGCTGGTGCGGGTGTCGGCGCCGCGCAACCTCGGCGAAACCACGCTGGCGCCGGCGATCTTCGCCTTCATTGCCAAGAATCCGCTGATGTCGGTCGATCTCAGGCTCGAGGATCGCTATGTCGACCTCGTCGAAGAAAGCGTCGATGTGGCGCTGCGCATCTCGACGCTGGCCGATTCCTCGCTGATCGCCCGCAAGATTTCCGACATGCGGCATGTGATCTGCGCGGCGCCGAGCCTGATCGAACGGGTCGGCACGCCCAGCTCGGGCGAGGCGCTGCGCGGCATGCCCTGCGTGCTCGACACCAACATGCCCTCGCACAGCTCGTGGCGCTTCATCGAGAACGGCACACCGATCTCGGTGCATGTCTCCGGCCCGGCCCGGGTGAATTCTCCGGTGGCCGCGATGCAGGCGGCGCTTGCCGGCCTTGGGTTCGCCGTATTGCCGACCTACCTCGCTGACCCGCTGATCGCCGAAGGACGGCTGGTTCGCGTGCTCGAGGACAGGATGCCCGAGGGCCCCAGCCTGCAAGCCGTCTATCCGCATCGGCGGCATCTCGCCGGCAAGGTTCGCGCGCTGATCGACCATCTGGTCGCCTGGTTCGCGGATAACCCGGTGAAGTAGACCAGGATTGGGCACGGGGCGGCGATGACGGGTTTGTTGCGCAAGCTGGCGCTGGCTTCGGCGGCCACATTGGGGCTCGTCGGCGCGGCCGAGGCCCATCCCCACATCTTCATCGACGCCAAGGCGACGATCGTTTTCAACGACGCGGGCGAACTCACCGAGATCCAGAACGCCTGGACCTTCGACGAGGCGTTCTCGGTCTGGCAGATCCAGGGTCTCGATACCAACAATGACGGCATCACCTCGTCAGAGGAGATGCAGGACCTCGCCGACGAGAACATCAAGGGCCTCGCCGAGTACAATTTCTACACCTCGGCCGGAGCGTATGCGGCCGGCGGCGCGACCGGTGCGTCGTTGCCCTTTACCGAAGTGGGCGGCGCGAAATTCGTGTTCGCCGACAACCGCTCCACCCTCAGCTTCGATATCGCCCCCAAAACGCCATACCGGATCAAGGACAAGCTCGAGATCGCCATCGCCGATCCCGAATATTACGTGGCGATCACCTTTCATGCGCCGGCCGACGTGACGCTGGTCAACGCTCCCAAGGGCTGCGCACTCCACATGGAGCCGCCGCGCGAACTGTCGCCGGACCTGCAGGCGCGGCTGTTCGACCTGTCGTCCGACGTGACGGTGCTGCCGCCGGATCTCGAAGCAGCGGTGCGTGGTTCGCAGGGCGCCATCGTGCTCGATTGCTCGGGTGCGGCGGCGCCGGCGGAGGCCGCGACTGCGCTCGAGGCAGTGACGCAAGTGGCGGAGGCGAAGCCCGCGCTGCCCTTCGGCGGGCCGCCACCGGAGCCCGGGTTCGTCTTGCCCAAGACCGGGTTTCTCGGCTGGGTGTCGCAGATGCAGTCGGATTTCTACCAGGCGCTGACCGCGGCGCTCGGCAAGCTCAAGAGCGATTACACGGCGTTCTGGGTGCTGGGCGGGCTGAGCTTCCTCTACGGCGTATTCCATGCCGCCGGGCCGGGGCACGGCAAGGTGGTGATCGGCTCCTACATGCTGGCCAATGAGCGGCAGGTGCGGCGCGGCATCGGGCTCAGCTTTGCTGCCGCGATGATGCAGTCGGTGGTGGCAGTGGTGTTCGTCGGCGTCGCTGCAGCGATCCTGGGGCTCTCGAGCGTCGCCATGGGCACGGCGGTCGGCTGGATCGAGAAGGCCTCGTACGGGCTGGTGGCGCTGCTCGGCCTATGGCTGATCGCGCGAAAACTATTCGGCTGGGGCGGGCATTCGCACGACCACGGGCCGGACCTGACGGCCAAGGCGCACCAGCATCTGCATGCCGACGAGGCGCCCAGGCACGCGTTGCTGAATGAACGTGGGCCCAGTTTCAACTTCCGTACCGGCCTGCAGCCGGCGGGCGGGCCGGCGCTTGACGCCTATGGCCGGGTACCGGGGGACGCGCATTACGGGCACGACCACGGCGACCATGACGGGCATGATCATGATCATGATCATGATCATGATCACGAGCACGGACACCATCATGTGGTGACGGCCGAGCAGACCGGCGGCGACTGGCGTGAACAGCTCGGCGTGGTGCTCGGGGTGGGGCTGAGGCCCTGTTCGGGCGCCCTGGTGGTGCTGGTGTTCGCGCTGAGCCAGGGGATACTCCCGGCGGGTATCGCCGCGGTGCTCCTGATGGGGCTCGGCACGGCAATCACCGTGTCGGTACTTGCGGTGCTCGCGGTCGGCGCGAAGGGCTTCGCGGCCCGCTATCTGGGAGCCGAAGGCAAGCTCGGCAGCCGGCTGGTCTGGTGGGCCGAACTGGGCGGCGCGCTGGTGGTGTTCGCCTTCGGTGCGGTGCTGCTGCTCGCCAGTTTCTAGGAGTGAGATCAGGAAAATGCCTGTCCCCGCGAAGGCGGGGATTGCAGACTTTTCCGGTCCGATCTCACGACAAAGCATCGTCGCCGCGACACCCTTGCACTTGTGTTCGGGGCGCCCGTGACTATGTTGCGCGCCACAGAGAACGTTACCAGCTACAGGCCAGCCCATGGCAACCGGACTTCCCGCCGGACACCCCCCGATTGCGACGCCGAAGGTGGGGGTGTTGCTGCTCAACCTGGGCACTCCCGATGGCACCGATTACTGGTCGGTGCGCCGCTATCTCAGCGAATTCCTGTCCGACCCGCGCGTCATCGAATCCCCGCAATGGCTGTGGCAGCCGATCTTGCAGGGCGTGGTGCTCTCGACGCGGCCGCAGAAGAGCGGCGAGAACTACGCCCGCATCTGGGACAAGGAGGCCAACGAGAGCCCGCTGCGCGTCATCACCCGCAAGCAGGCGACCAAGCTCCAGGAGCGGCTGGGCAAGAACATCATCGTCGATTTCGCCATGCGCTACGGCAACCCGTCGACCAAGTCGGGCATCGACGCGTTGCAGGCGGCCGGATGCCAGAAGATCCTGCTCGCGCCGCTCTACCCGCAATACTCGGCGACCACGACGGCAACCGCCAACGACAAGGCGTTCGATGCGCTGAAAAAGCTGCGCTGGCAGCCGGCGGTACGCACCCTTCCTGCCTATTTCGACGAGCCGGCCTATATCGAAGCGCTGGCCCAGAGCATTGCCGATGGCGTCGCGGCGCTGGATTTCACCCCTAACGTGATCCTCACCTCCTACCACGGCATGCCGGTGCAGTATTTCGAGGCGGGCGACCCCTATCACTGCCAGTGCCTCAAGACGACGCGGCTGGTGCGCGAGCACCTGGGTTGGTCGGAGGAGAAGCTCAAGGTCACGTTCCAGAGCCGGTTCGGCCCGACCAAGTGGCTCGAGCCCTATACCGATGCGACGCTGATGGCGCTGCCCGGGCAGGGGATCAAGCGCGTCGCCGTGGTGGCGCCTGCCTTCTCGGCCGACTGCATCGAGACGCTGGAAGAGATCGCCATCACCGGCCGCGAGCAGTTCGAGCATGCCGGCGGCGAGCGCTACGCCTATATCCCGTGCCTCAATGACAGCGAGCTGGGGATGGGGATGCTGGAGAGCGTAATCCGCAAGGAATTGGCGGGCTGGGTCTAGGGGCGTTCAACCCCTAAAGCTTCAGATCCTTCAACGGCCCGGCCACCGCCTCGACCATCCCCTTGGTGATCGACTGGGTCAGCTCGAAGTAACCGGCCCATGGGTCGGCT
>JAEUMC010000356.1 GCA_016793415.1 Devosia sp.
CGGCAGGTAGCTCATGAACTTGCCGATGATGCCAGGCCAGAACAGCAGCGGGATGAACGCACCCAGCGTCGTGAAGGTGGCCGAAACCACCGGCACGAACATCTTGCGCGCCGCGAGGATGAACGCCTCTTTCTTGCTGACGCCCTCCTGCAGCTTTCGTTCTGCGTACTCGACCACCACGATCGGGTCGTCGACGAGCACGCCCACCGCCAGCACCAGGCCGAACATGATCATCATGTTGATGGTCATGCCGAGCATCTGCACCACGAGGAACGCGATCATGAACGAGATCGGGATCGAGGTGCCGATCATCAGGGCAGGGCGGACGCCGAGCGTGGCAACGCAGGTGACCATCACCAGCGCCACCGCGGTCAGCACCGCGGCTTCGAGCGAGCGGAACAGGTTCTTGGTGGAATCTGCCTGGTCGACGAGGAAGCTGTGCTGGATGCCCGAGGGCCAATCCTTGGTGAACTCGGTGGTGACCGCGCGGACCTTGTCCGAGATGTCGATGACGTTGGTGCCGAGCTTCTTGATCACCCCAAGAGTGATCGCCTGCTGACCGTTGACGTGCGCGTACTGGGTCGCGTCCTGGAAGGTCCGCGTAATGGTCGCCACGTCGCCGAAGGTCACGACATTGTCGCCGTCGGCCTTGATCGGCAGCGAATAGACGTCCTCAGCCGTGGTGATGAGCCCCGGCACCTCGACGTTGAACGAACCCTGTCCGGTATTGAGCGTACCGCCCGGCACCACCATGTTGTTCTTGGCCAGTGCGTCGAACAGCTCGTTGGCCGTGAGGTTGTAGGCCTCCAGCCGGCTCATATCGATGGTGACCGCCAGCATCTCGTCGCGCGAGCCGGAGATCGACACGCTCTGGACGGTAGGGATCGCTTCGAGCTCTTCCTTGAGGTCCTTGGCGCGCTGCACGAGAGTGCGCTCCGGCACATCGCCATACACCGCCACCGAGATGGAGGGCATGTCGGTGAACGAGATTTCCGTCACCGACGGCTCGGTCGCATCGTCGGGCAGTTCGCTGGCGACACCATCGAGCTTGGCGCGAATATCGGCCAGCGCCTTGTCGGCATCGGCGTTCACGTCGAACTCGAGGAACACCGAGGCGTGGCCGGTCGACGAGGTCGAAGTGTAGTTCTTCAGCCCGTCGATGTCCTTGACGCGGTCTTCGATCGGCTTTGCCAACAGGCGCTCCGCGTCACGCGGGGAAACGCCGGTCTGGCTGGTCGACACGTAGAAATACGGGATATCGATCGCCGGGAAGCTTTCCTTGGGCAACGACATATACGCGCTGAAACCGGCGAGGAGCAGCAGCGCCATCACCGTCAACACGACCCGCGGCATGCGCAGGACGCGTTCGAGGAAATTCATCATGAGTGCACCCCTTCAGCCTTGGTCTCGGCCTCAACCGATTCCGGCTTGCCCGTAACGTTGGTCGCGTTGACCTTCTGACCCGGCACGACATACTCCTGACCCATCGTGATCACGTCGACCGACGGGGGCAGACCCGTGACCCAGACGCCCTGGCGGGAGTCCGAGATGATGGTCACGGGGTAGAATTCGACGACGCCGTCCTTCACCGAGCGGATACCAAGGGTACCCTCGTCGTTCAGCGTCAGCACCGACTGCGGCAACAGGTGCGCGGGTACCGTACCCATGGTGACCATGGCAGTTGCCGTCACGCCCGACAGCACCTTGCCATCGGCGTTGGGGATCTCGATCTCGACCGGGAACGAACGGGTCGCCTCGTCGGCGAGCGAGGCGATGTAGCTCACCTTGCCTTCGACGGTCTGGCCGGTCACCGTCTCGACCTTGGCCGGCAGGCCAAGTTCGGCACGCGCGATGCGGGCTTCCGGTACATTGGCGACGAACAGCATCGGATCGAGCTCGACCACGGTGGCGCAGGGCTGGCCAGGGCTCAGCACGCTGCCGACCGTCGCCACCGGATCCTGCACGACGCCGGCGACCTTGGTCACCACCTTGGCGCGGTCATATTCCTGCTTGGCCTGGTCGAAGCCGGTCTGCGCCTGGCGCAGTGCCGCCTCCGCCGCGATGCCCGTATTGGCAGCCGCGAGCCCCTTTTCGCGCAGCGCCTTGTTCGAGTCGTAGGCGTTCTGTGCCTGCGCCAGTCCGGCTTCAGCCTGCGCCACGGCGGCGGCGCGGGTGCCTTCCTCGAGCGTGCAGATCAGGTCGCCGGCCTTCACCGACTGGCCCTTGGTGACGTTGACCGCCGTCACCACGCCCGAGGTCTCGGGGGTGATGGTGGTCACATTCTTGGCCTTGGTGCGGCCGCGCAGCGGCACTTCCACCGGCATGGCCTGCATGTTGTAGGTCTCGGTCCTGACCGACTGCGCCGGAGCCGAAGCACCGCTGGCCTCAGCCACGCGTTCCGCGATCGTCAGCGCTGGATCGACTGCGCCCTCGGCGACGTGGTGCGTCGTCTCGGCGCCTTCGGCGTCCTTGCTGAAGAACGAAATGATCGGCTTTTCGCCGTTCCCGGGACCATTGCCCCCGGCCACGAAGACGCCGCTGCCGAGCCACAAGGCCCCGGCAATGACGATGGCGCCGGCAACGCCGTAAGAAACGATCGCACGCATTCTGATACCCTCTATTCCGCTGCTGCAGCGTCGTCCCTGTCGGAACGGGCCAGCGCTATCAGTTCATCCCCGTGCGCCTCGATGTAGTCACGAGCCGCCTGCATACAAGTGCGGCCGTAATCGATGACCCAGGCGTCTCCGGGGTGGTTGTGTTGTTGTTTGAGCCGGTCGAAGTCGGCGAGCGTCGCGTCGATTTCGACGATTCGTTCATTCAGCCGCTGCTCGACCAGTGACTGCGGGAGTTCCGAAGCGAAGCGCAGGAACAGCAGAAACTCGCTGCGGAACTCGTCTTCGCCAAGCTTTTCGAACATCGACTGGATGAACGCAGCGCGGCCGGCCGGCGTGATCGAATAGATCTTCTTGGCAGGCTTGCCGTCCTGCTGTTCTACGCGCGCCGTAACCAGCTTTTCCTGTTCGAGGCGCGCCAGCGAGGGATAGATAGCCCCATAGCTGGCGTCGATGAAATACGAATACTCCCCTTCAACGGAGAGCTTTCGGATCTCATATCCAGTCGCGTCGCCATCGTAGAGGATGGCAAGGCAGATGGTTCTGACGTTCATTGGCTACCTATCCGGCTGGCATATAACGGACCAGCATATGCCGGGCCTATATATGGAGCCGGAAGAAAGCGCAACAAGGGCTGCAAGAGGGGCTGCCATGCATATTCTTCATGGCCAACCGTTTGAATACTAACGGTTTCCGTCAGGCGTCGGCGAACCGCAGCATCTCGGCGAGGGCTCGAAGCGCCAGCCTTTCGCTGGCTGCGGCTACGAACCAGGCATTGAGAAACCCGTTGTCGCGGTGGCCGCAGGTGAGCGGCGCCCCGTCCATTCCCAGTACCACACCACCTGCTGCCTGCAGCACCGCCTGGCCGGCGGCGGTGTCCCATTCCGAAGTTGGGGTAAATCGCGGGTAAAGCTGTGCGGTACCTTTGGCGAGCAGGCAGAACTTCAGCGACGAGCCGACCGAGACATCCTCGGCCACCTCGAGCGTGTCGCATAGTTCGGTCAGCGCCGCGTGTCCGTGCGAGCGGCTGGCGACGATGCGCAGCGGGTGCTCGGCTTCGGCAACCTGCAGCGGCCGCACGTCTGTAACGGCGCCGGCGCTTACCTGCCCTACGAAGGCCCCGCCGGGGCCGCCCCAGTAGATCTCACCGGTCTCGGGCGCCAGCACCACGCCGCTGACCGGGTGCCCGTTCTCGCAGTAGGCGATATTCACGGTGAATTCGCCGTTGCGTTTCAGGAACTCCTTGGTGCCGTCGAGCGGATCGACCACGAAATACCGCGTCCCCAGTTCGGGGATCCGCCCTGCCGCGACGCTCTCCTCGGCCAGTACCGGCAGTCCGGTCTCGGCGAGGTATTCCAGGATGATCGCCTCGGCTCGTTGGTCGGCCTCGGTGACCGGCGAGCCGTCCGGCTTTTCCATGGCTACGACCGGACGATGGTAGACCTCGAGGATCACCTCGGCTGCGGCGATCGCCGCGCGATTCATCAGCTCGGCAAACGGCAGGCTCATCGGATTTCTACGTCCAGTCCGAGGTCGAGCGGTCTCGCGCCCATGGTGATCTGGCTCGATGAGACATAGTCGACCCCGGTCTCGGCGATGCCCCGCACGCGCTCCAGCGTCACGCCGCCGGAGGCTTCGAGCCGCGCCCGACCCGCGGTCAGCTTCACC
>JAEUMC010000399.1 GCA_016793415.1 Devosia sp.
TGAGCACGACGACGATCACCCCGGTCCGGATCAGCGTCGCGAAATCGCTGTCGATATTCTCGATGCCGATCTTGGCGAAGATCGCCGTCAGTGCTGCGAACACTGCCGAGAGCAGGGCCCAGAACAACCAGCTGTCGAATGGCGAGGTCATGGATCATCCTTCCTGTCTGGCGACGAATGTGCCCGGCGCCGCGCCGGTCAGCCTCTCGAACGCATGGTTGAACGCCGCCTGGTCGAAATAGCCCAGCCGGTGGGCCAGCGCGGTCAGCGTCTCCGCCCCGCCCGCATTCAGCGTTTCCACCGCTTCCAGCATCCGATAGCGGTCGATCACCCACTTGGGCGACACCCCGACATAGTCGTCGAACAGCCGCTGCAGGGCCCTGAGCCCCATGCCGAACGTCTCTGCGAGGTCCCCGGCTGACAGCAGCTCGAGGTGCGCCTCGGCGAACCCTACGATCCGGCGAGTCAGTCCGGCCCTTTCGTCAGGTTCCGGCAACTGCGCCCGGATCATCTCCTCCATCCGCTCCGCCATGCCGAGCGGATCATTGAGCGCAACGAACGCCTCCTGCAGCTCGCCGGAGTTCCGTGGAAACACCGTTTCCATCGGCAGCCAGGTGTCGCTCAGCGCGCTCACCGCCCGCCCAAAGAACGGGCGAAACGCACCCGGCCAGAACTTTGTCGCGAACACGCGGCCCGAGCCGCTCAGGGTCGTTTCGAACACCCCGGTGGCCGCCCCGAAAATGCCGGTCTCGCCGCGCGAGTCGATCACCAGATGCTGGTTGGGGTGGCTGAGGTTGCGCTGCGTGTAGGGCGGCCGGTCGCCCAGGTCGTAGAGCACCATCCAGTGATGCTCGACCCAGTCTGCAAGATCGTCCGACGGCTCGAACCGTGTCAGCTCGAAATGCTCGAAGCTAACCCGCCTGTGCAGCAGGCCGCGCGCCGGCTTTGCCGCCGGATCGATCGGCTTCGGGTCGCCCTGTCGCATGGGTCAGTTCACGCCGGCCATTTGTGAGGTGCGCACCATGTGGTGCTCCACGAACTCCGTTCGCTCCACCAGGAACGCATCGTCCTCGGGATAGTATTGCGCCCGCTGGTAATCCTCGCCGGCGAAGCGCTTCACGGCCTCGATATCGGCCCACCAGCTCAGCGTCGTGATCGTGCTGATCCCGTCGGGTTCGGCACGGGTGAGAATCTGGAAGCCCAGGTTGCCCTCCGTCATGGCGTAGTGAGCAGCCCCGGTTTCCTCGATATAGGCGACGTAACGCGCTTCATCCGCGGTGCGGATACGGGCCGACCATTGGCGCAGGATCATCGCTGACCTCCTCTGTCGCGAAACTACAATTTCCGGTGGCCGGTCTCCGCTAGCTTCTCCGCCCAAGCAAGGAGAACCTCATGAAGACCGCCAAAGGCACGATTCTGCACAACAATTGGGACGAAAAGCCCTACCACGAAGCTGCGCCGCTGAAATCGTCGGAAGCCAAAATCGACATCGTCATGCATGGCGCCATCGAGGCCACCGGCCCCGGCCGCTACCTGATGCAATACCCGACCGCCGAGACCTGCCACTACTCGGGCTACCTGGTCATGGACGGCAAGCTCGACGGCAAAGCAGGCCAGTTCATCATCTACGAGGTTGGCGACTGGACCAACGGTGTGGCTGCCAGCAAATGGCAGATCGTCGCGGGCTCCGGCACTGGTGAGCTGAAGGGCATCACAGGGCAGGGCAGCTATGCCGCCGAGCACGACAAGACGGTGCATTAC
>JAEUMC010000440.1 GCA_016793415.1 Devosia sp.
CACCGTCGGCTCATTGCCGGGGTTCTGGTGCATCATGTGGATGGCGACCATGTCGACGAGGTCGCCACCCTCCTGCACCAGCTCATTGGCCCACCACTTGCCGGTGTCGCGCTCCATGTCGCCCCAACCGATCAGTTGGATCGAGGGGTCGCGCGCCTTCATGGCTTTGGCGAACTCGACATAGTGTTTCGCGTTCTCGGCGCTGGTGAAGCGCTCGCCGGCCTTGGGATACGAGGTCTCGTTGCCGATCTGCCAGGTGTGGATGGCCCACGGCGCCTTGCGGCCATTGGCGATGCGCTCGGCATTATCGGGGTCGTTGCAGTAGCTGACGAGGTCGGCCGCCTCGGTGGCGTCACCAGAGCGGTGTTCGCCCAGTTCAGTGTTGATATATTCCGGCCGGCCGTCGGCGGCGAAGTTGATCGCCATGATCGGCTCGGCCGCAACCGCCTCGCAGAACTCGAGGAATTCGTCTACGCCGACGACGTTCTTTTCCCAGCCGCCCCAGAGGTAGTTGACCATGTCCTGGCGTGTGGCGCGCGGACCGACACTTTCGCGCCATTTCCAGAAGCTGGTGAGAATGCCGCCCCAGCGGATCGAGCTCGGCTTAAGGTCGCGCACCACGTCGATGAAATCCGGCCGCCAGCGATCGGCAAGCGCATCCCAGCACGCTTCGACCGAGGAATCGGTGGTGCCGAGCGGCTCCATGAACTGCATGTAGAGGCGGGGCGAAATGGTGTGCAGCGGCCGCGGGTCGACCTTGATCGTCGGCATGGACAAAACTCCTTGGACTTATTTGATGCCCGAAGTCGGGCGCATTCCACTGACGATCCAGCGCTGGCCCACGAGGAACAGCAGGATCATCGGCAAGGATGTGACGAAGGCGGCGGCGAGGATCAGCGTGTAGTTGAGCACCGCGCTGGTATCGGCGCTGAGGTACGCGATCACCACCGGCACCGGCATAGCTTCCGGCGTGTTGGTGACGATCAGCGGCCAGAGGAAGTTGTTCCAGCTGTAGAGCGCGGTGATCACCGTGACGGTGATGATCGAGGGCAGGGCCAGTGGCACCATGATCTTCAGGAACACCTGGAAGTCAGTGGCGCCATCGATGCGCGCCGCCTCGTCGAGTTCGCGCGGCACCTGCATGAAGAACTGCCGCAGGATGAAGATGCCGATGACCCTGGGCAAGCCGGGCAGGATCACGCCCCAGAGCGTGTTGACCAGCCCGATATTGGCCATCAGGTCATAAAGCGAGATCACCTCGAGAATGCCCGGCATCATCATCGATACCAGCACCATCGCGAACAGCACGTTGCGGCCGATGAACCTGGTGCGCGCGAACGCATAGGCCGCCGGCACATCGAGCAGCAGGATACCCGCGACCTGCAGCACCATGATAACTGTGCTGTTCCAGATGCCGGTCGGCACGCTCACCCCTCGCTGCGTTTCGGTGAGCACCTTCACGTAATTGTCGAGCGTCCATTGTGTCGGAACGAACCCGCCTTTCAACACTTCGCTCGGCGGCGCGAACGAGAACAGCACCAGGGAAACCAGCGGCAGGAACCATAGGGCCGCGAGAATGGCGAGGACGATCCAGCGGGTGGCGTTGGAGCCTTTTCGCTGCTGCATGGCTCAGACCTCCCGCCGGAAGAAGCGGAACTGGATAAAACTCAGCGTCGCGATGATGATGGTGATGACGACGCCGATCGCCGCGGCACGGCCCAGCGCAAAGCGCTCGAACCCTTCCTCGTAGAGCAGCATGGTGAGCACGGTGGTGGAGCCGAACGGCCCGCCCTGCGTCATGATCAGCACTTCGCCGAAAATCTGGAAGGCCTGGACGATCGAGAGGACGACGACGATCAGTAGGATCGGCCGCAATAGCGGCACGGTGATCAGCACAAGATCCTGCAGTGCGGTGGAGCCGTCGAGGCGCGCCGCCTCGTAGAGCTCGTCGGGAATGTTCTCCAGCCCGGCGAGGAGGATGATCACCATGAACCCTACATTGATCCACAGCGTCACGAGGCTGATGACGAACAGCGACCAGCCGGGGATCTGGAGGAGGTTCTGTCCCGGCAGACCTAAGGCGGCGAGCACCTTGTCGATAGTGCCGATATTGGGCTCGAACAGCCAGTTGAAGGCGATGGCGGCCACCGCGACATTGATCACGATGGGAAGAAAGAACGCGGTCCGGAAGATGCCGATGCCGGGGAGCTTACGGTGCAGCATCACGGCCAGCACCAGCGAGACCACCGTGATCATCGGCACATACATCAGGGCAAAGCCGCTGGTGATCCAGAACGAGCTCCAGAACCGGCTGTCGCCCCATAGCGACGTGTAATTGTCGAGCCCGACAAAGGCGTTCGGCCCGAATATCCCCCAGTCGAACAGGCTCATATAGAGCGCGCGGCCGACCGGATAGGCGACGAACACCGCGAACAGCGCGATGTAGGGTCCCGCCATCAGGTAGGGGAACAGGGTCGAACGGAGACGGGCCATGCGCGGCACTTCTTGGGTGCGGATATCAGGGGGAGGCGACCGGCAGCTTGCCGATCGCCCCGGGAGGGCTCCCGCCGCCTGGGCGAGAACCGGATCGGCTTACTTCTTCGCCAGTTCCTGGCGGATGCCGTCGACCATCATGGTAACGGCCTGATCTATATCGACCTGCCCGGCATAGAAGGCCTCGGCCGCCGTCTGCACCGCGCGATCGACCTGCGGCTGTACCGAGAGCGCCGGCGGGAAGTGCACATATTCAAGCGAAGTGGCGATGAGACTCTGCTCGGGCAGCGCCTTGAACTCGGCGCTGTCGAGCGTCGTTACCTTGGCCGGCATCTTGCCGGTCTTGGCCCAGGCGAGGCTGTTGTCGCCGATCCACTTGACGAACACCAACGCATCCTTGCGTGCCTCGGGCGGCGTGGCGCGCGGGATAACGAAGTTATGCCCGAGCGCAAAGGTCGCCGGCTTGTCGCCGAAGGTGGGGAGTGGCGCCACGCCGAACTCCAGCCCCTGGTCGGCGGCCGCCGTCTGGTACACCGGCAGGTCGGTGATCTGGGTCAGCGAGATGCCGATCTTGTTCTGGGCAAACTGCGCGGCGCTGTCGGAAATGATCTCCTTGGGCGAGACGCCGGCATCGAGGAAGGCCTTGAGCGTACCGAGCGACTTCTTCGCCGTCTCGGCAAAGCCATCGGCCACGTCGGTCATATCGGCATTGTAGAGTTCGTCCTGGTACTGCCAGTAGAAGCTGTAGAAGTTGCGTACCGCGCCCGAGCCGTTGAGCTGGAAGAACAGCCCCTGCACACCGTTGCCGAGCGCTTGGATTTTGGTGGCCGCATCAAGCAGTTCGGCGCCGGTCTTGGGCGGATTGGCGGGGTCGAGACCCGCCTGGGTGAACAACGTCTTGTTGTAATAGATATGGCGCGGGA
>JAEUMC010000502.1 GCA_016793415.1 Devosia sp.
TCCGTGCTGGCGATCGGCCTTGTCGGGCTTGCTCTGTCGAGCCCGGCGGTGGCCCAGACGGCGCTCGAGCAGGTGAAGACGGCAGGCGCGCTGCGCGTCGGCACCGAGGGCACCTATGCCCCCTTCACCTTCCACGATGCCTCGGGCGCGCTGGTCGGCTTCGACGTCGAGATCGCCGAGGAGATCGCCAAGCGGATCGGGGTGAAAGCCGAGTTCGTCGAAGGGCCGTGGGATGGCCTGATCGCCGGCATCGACGCCAACCGCTACGACGTGGTGATCAACCAGGTGGGCATCACCGATGCGCGCAAGGAGAAGTACGATTTCTCCGAGCCCTACATCGCCTCGAAGGCCGCGCTGATCGTCAAGGCCGACAATGCCGACATCACCTCGTTCGAGAGCCTGAAAGGCAAGAAGGCGGCGCAGACCACCACCTCGAATTTCGGCAAGCTGGCCGAGGCGAGCGGGGCCGAGATCGTCCCCACCGACGGGTTCGACCAGTCGATCGCGCTGGTGATCCAGGGCCGCGCCGACGCCACCATCAATGACAGTCTGTCGTTCTTCGATTTCAAGAAGCAGCAGCCCGATGCGCCGGTGAAGATCGCCGCGACGCAGCCCAATGCCGATTATTCCGGTGTGCTGATCGCCAAGGGCAAGCCCGAGCTGCTGGCGGCGATCAACGAGGCGCTCAGCGCCATCAAGGCCGACGGCACCTACGCCACCATCTCTGAGAAGTATTTCGGCGAAGACGTCTCGCAGTAGTCGACCACCCCTCGCTTACTGTTAGGATCGGCCCTGCAAAGTGGCCGATCCGTTTGTTTTGGGAGCTCTCATGCCGCCCTGGCTCAACCTGATGCTCGAGTCGCTTCCCTCGCTGGTGTGGGCGTGCCTGCTGTTCACCGTGCCGCTGACGCTGTTGAGCTTCGCCTTCGGGCTCGCTGTCGGGTTCGGCGCAGCTTTGGTCAGGCTGTTTGCGCCCTGGCCGTTCGCCGCGGTGATCCGCTTCTATGTGTGGATCATCCGCGGCACGCCGCTGCTGGTGCAGCTGTTCCTGATCTTTTACGGGCTGCCCAGCGTCGGCATCACGCTCGATGCGTTTCCCGCCGCGCTGATCGGCTTCACCCTCAATGTCGGCGCCTATACCTCCGAGATCATCCGCGCCACGCTGATCTCGGTGCCCAAGGGGCAGTGGGAGGCCTCGTTCTCCATCGGCATGACCTGGGCGCAGGCGATGCGCCGGATCATCGTGCCGCAGGCCGGCCGCGTCGCGGTGCCGCCGCTCTCCAACACCTTCATCTCGCTGATCAAGGATACGTCGCTCGCCGCCGCCATCACCGTGCCCGAGCTGTTCCGCGCCGGCCAGCGCATCGTCGCCACCACCTACGAACCGCTGATCCTCTATGTCGAGGTGGCGCTGATCTACCTCGCGGTCAGCTCGCTGCTCTCGGCGCTGCAGAGCCGGCTCGAAAAGCGGCTGTCGCGTTATGGCGGCTTCATGGGAGCCGCCTCATGATCGCGCTCGAGGCCATCCACAAGCGCTTTGCCGATGTCGAGGTGCTGCGCGGCGTCTCGGTCAGCGTGCCGGAGCGGAGCGTCACGGCGCTGATCGGCCCCTCGGGCAGCGGCAAGAGCACGCTCTTACGCTGCGTCAACCTGCTGGAGCTGCCAAACTCGGGGCGCGTCACCATCGGAACGACCAGCCTGGGGTTCGGGCCCGGGGCGCGCCACCCGAAGGCCGAGGTTCTCGCCCTGCGACGGCTGACCGGCATGGTGTTCCAGAACTTCCAGCTGTTTCCTCACCTGACGGTTGAGGAAAACGTCATGGAAGGGCTGGTCACGGTGCTGCGCTGGCCGCGCGATGAGGCGCGCGCCCATGCCCGGGCACTGCTCGACAAGGTGGGCATGGCCAGCAAGGCGACGGCCTGGCCGGCCAATCTCTCCGGCGGCCAGCAGCAGCGTGCCGCCATCGCCCGGGCGCTGGCGCCCTCGCCGCAGGTGCTGCTCTGCGACGAGCCGACCTCGGCGCTCGATCCCGAACTCGCCGGCGAAGTGGTGGAAGTGCTGGCGCAGTTGGCGCGCGAGGGCACCACCATGCTGATGGCGACGCACGACCTGCGGCTTGCCTCGAGCATCGCCTCCAACGTGGTGTTTCTCGATCGCGGCGAAGTGGTGGAAGCCGGTCCCTCGCAGAGCCTGTTCGGTTCCCCGCAGCGGGAGCGCACCAGGCAGTTCGTGGCGAGCCTCGCGGGGTAGGGCGCGCCTCTGCCGGCCCTTCAGAACCGCGTCGCCAGCAACCGCTCGAGCGAGCCGAGGTAGTCTATGGCGCTCGGCATATCGCGGATGTCGGCC
>JAEUMC010000514.1 GCA_016793415.1 Devosia sp.
CCGGCATCATGGTGCAGATTCCGCACAAGTTCTTCGTCAAGGAGAGCGCCCGGCTCGGCTTTCACCTGCCCGAGAAGGGCCGCTACGCCGTCGGCTTCATCTTCATGCCGCAGGACGCTGACCTGCGCCTCAAGATGGAACGCGTCGTCAACAAGGTGATCGAAGACGAGGGCCAGACGGTGATCGGCTGGCGCGACGTGCCGTCCGACAACTCGTCGCTCTCCAAGGATCCCGAAATCGTCGCCACCGAGCCCTGCCACCGGCAGGTGATCATCGGCCGTGGCGATGCCATTGCCGACGAAGAGGCGTTCGAGCGCAAGCTCTACGTCATCCGCAAGGTGATGTCGGCCAAGATCTTCTCGGCCTTCGAGGGCAAGCCGAACGACTTCTACATCGTCTCGATGAGCTGCCGGACCCTGGTCTATAAGGGCATGTTCCTCGCCGCCCAGCTTGGTGCCTATTACCGGGATCTGCACGACCCCGATTTCGAGTCGGCGCTGGCGCTCGTCCACCAGCGCTTCTCCACCAACACCTTCCCGTCCTGGCGGCTGGCGCACCCCTACCGGTTCGTCTGCCACAACGGCGAAATCAACACCGTGCGCGGCAACGTCAACTGGATGGCCGCCCGGCAGGCTTCGGTGTCGTCGCCGCTGTTCGGCGCCGATATCCAGAAGCTGTGGCCGATTTCCTATCCCGGCCAGTCGGACACGGCCTGCTTCGACAACGCGCTCGAGTTCCTGATCCGCGGCGGCTCCTCGCTGCCGCATGCG
This sequence comes from Devosia sp., assembly GCA_016793415.1. Lineage (GTDB taxonomy): Bacteria > Pseudomonadota > Alphaproteobacteria > Rhizobiales > Devosiaceae > Devosia_A. The sequence goes on from JAEUMC010000514.1 coordinate 771, forward strand.
GCGATGATGCTGATCCCGGAAGCCTGGGCCGGCAACCCGCTGATGGATGAGGATCGCCGCGCCTTCTACGAGTATCACGCCGCACTGATGGAGCCGTGGGACGGCCCCGCCGCCATGTGCTTCTCGGACGGTATCCATATCGGCGCGACGCTCGACCGCAACGGCCTGCGGCCGGCCCGCTACCTCGTCACCGAAGACGACGAAGTGGTGATGAGCTCGGAAGCCGGCGTGCTGCCGATCCCGGCCGAAAAGATCAAGAAGAAGTGGCGCCTGCAGCCTGGCAAGATGCTGCTGATCGACCTGAAGCAGGGCCGCATCGTCTCCGACGAGGAGATCAAGGCCGAGCTCGCCAACGCGCATCCCTACAAGCAGTGGCTGGGCCGCACCCAGATCGTGCTGGAAGAGCTGCCGGCCGTGCATTTCGAGCCCAAGGTCTCGGACGTGCCGCTGCTCGATCGTCAGCAGGCCTTTGGCTATACCCAGGAAGACCTGAAGCTGATCCTGCCGCCGATGGCCGCCACCGGCCAGGAAGCTGTTGGGTCGATGGGCACCGACACGCCGATCTCGGCGCTGTCGAACAAGTCGAAGCTGCTTTACTCCTACTTCAAGCAGAACTTCGCCCAGGTCACCAACCCGCCGATCGACTCGATCCGCGAAGAGCTGGTGATGAGCCTCGTCTCGTTCATCGGACCGCGGCCGAACGTGCTCGATCTGACGGGCGGCAACAGCCGTCAGCGGCTCGAGGTGCGCCAGCCCATCCTCACCAACGAGGATCTGGAAAAGATCCGCGCCATCGGCGGCATGGAAGATAACCCCTTCCGCTCGAAGACGCTGGACATCACCTATCCGGTGTCGGAAGGCGCAGACGGGATGAAGCGCGCGCTCGACCAGCTGTTCTCGGATGCCGAGATGGCCGTGCACTCGGGCGACAACATCATCATCCTCTCCGATCGGCTGATGAGCCGCGACCGGGTAGCCATTCCGGCCCTCTTGGCGACTGCCGGCATCCACCACCACCTGATCCGCAAGGGTCTCAGGACCTCGGTGGGTCTCGTGGTCGAAACCGGCGAAGCGCGCGAAATCCACCATTTCTGCGCTCTCGCCGGCTATGGCGCCGAGGCGATCAACCCCTACCTGGCGTTCGAAACGCTGGCCGCGATGAAGGCCGATCTGCCGGGCGAGCTGGACGCGGACGAGATCATCTACCGCTACATCAAGGCGATCGGTAAGGGCATCCTGAAGGTCACCGCCAAGATGGGCATCTCGACCTATCAGTCCTATTGCGGCGCGCAGATCTTCGACGCCGTCGGCCTCTCTTCGGACTTCGTCTCGACCTACTTCACCGGCACCGCCACCACCATCGAAGGCGCCGGTCTCAAGGAGATCGCCGAGGAAACCGTGCTGCGGCACCAGGAAGCCTTCGGCAACTCGCCGGTGCTCGAGGACGTGCTCGACGTCGGCGGCGACTACGCTTTCCGCTTCCGCGGCGAGGCGCATGTCTGGCGCTCCGAAACGGTCTCGAACCTGCAGCACGCGGCACGCGGCAACGCCCGCGACAAGTACCGCGAGTTCTCGCGCCTCGTGAACGACGTGGAAGACAAGTACGTCACCATCCGCTCGCTGTTCCGCATCAGGAAGGCAGACGAGGAAGGCCGTGCCCCGGTGGCGCTCGACCAGGTCGAGCCGGCTGCCGAGATCGTCAAGCGGTTCTCGACCGGCGCCATGAGCTATGGCTCGATCTCGCTCGAAGCCCACACCACGCTCGCCGTGGCGATGAACCGCATCGGCGGCAAGTCGAACACCGGTGAAGGCGGCGAGGAGCCCGATCGGTTCAAGCCATTGCCGAACGGCGACTCCAAGCGCTCGGCCATCAAGCAGGTGGCCTCGGGCCGGTTCGGCGTGACGACGGAATATCTCGTCAACTCCGACATGATGCAGATCAAGATGGCCCAGGGCGCCAAGCCCGGCGAAGGCGGCCAGTTGCCCGGCGACAAGGTGAACGAGACCATCGCCAAGGTCCGTCACTCGACCCCGGGCGTCGGCCTCATTTCGCCGCCGCCGCACCATGACATCTATTCGATCGAGGATCTGGCTCAGCTGATCTTCGATTTGAAGAACGTCAACCCGACCGGCCAGGTCTCGGTGAAGCTCGTCTCGGAAGTCGGCGGCGGCACCGTTGCCGCCGGCGGCGCCAAGGCGCGTGCCGACCATGTCACCATCTCCGGCTACGAGGGCGGCACCGGCGCTTCGCCGCTGACCTCGCTCAAGCATGCCGGCTCGCCTTGGGAAATCGGCCTCGCCGAGACCCAGCAGACCCTGGTCCGCAACCGGCTCCGCAGCCGCATCGCGGTGCAGGTCGACGGCGGCGTACGCACCGGCCGTGACGTGGTGATCGGCGCCCTGCTCGGCGCTGACGAGTTCGGTCTCGCCACCGCGCCGCTGATCGCGGCCGGCTGCGTGATGATGCGCAAGTGCCACCTCAACACCTGCCCGGTTGGCGTCGCCACCCAGGATCCGGTGCTGCGCGCCCGCTTCACCGGCAAGCCCGAGCACGTCATCAACTACCTCTTCTTCGTCGCCGAAGAAGTGCGCGAGCTGATGGCCGAGATGGGTTACACCCGGTTCGAGGAAATGGTCGGGCAGATGCAGATGCTCGACAAGACCGAGGCCATCGACCACTGGAAGGCCAAGGGACTGGATTTCTCCAAGCTGTTCCACAAGCCGTTCGCCCCTGAAGGCGTGGGGATCACCCACACCGAAGGCCAGAACCACCCGATCGACAAGGTGCTCGACCGCCGCCTGATCGCCGCGGCACAGCCTGCGCTCGACCATGGCACGCCGGTCAGGATCGAAGAGAAGATCACCAGCGTCGATCGCTCGGCGGGCGCCATGCTCGGCGGCGCGGTGGCCAAGCGCTACGGCCATGCCGGCCTCGCCGAAGACACCATCGCGGTGTCGCTGACCGGCACCGCCGGCCAGGCCTTCGGCGCCTGGGCGACGCGCGGCATCTCGATCGACCTCGTCGGTGAAGCCAACGACTATGTCGGCA
>JAEUMC010000531.1 GCA_016793415.1 Devosia sp.
AGACGGTCGAAGCCTCGCCGCTCACCCGTGCGGCCAGGTGTCCGAGTCCGAGCAGGTTTTCGGCGCCCTTTGTCCCCAAGGCGATCTCTGAGGTTCCAACGCTCGCGACCTTGAGGATCAGTCGATTCCCGAGGTTGTCACGCAGTTGAACAGGCATAACCCCGGCATCCGGTCGTTGGGCCGCAAACACGAGGTGGATACCTGCGGCTCGCGCCTTAACCCCGAGTCTCGAAACAATCGAGGTGACGGCACCCTTGTAATCCTCGGTCAGCATCCATTCGGCGAACTCGTCGTGGACGAGGAACTTCATCGGCAGCCGAGCGTCTGGCGCGGCCTTGATGTTGAACGATCGGATGTCGCGAGCTCCGTTCTCCCTGAACAGCTCGTAACGCCGATCCATCTCGACGACGAGCCCCTCCATCATCTCGATTGCGGCCGCCTGATCAATGATGATCCCATCCTTCACATGCGGCAGCCGCTCGATGGCCGAGTAATCGACGCCCATCTTCGGATCGATCAGGTGAATGTGGACCAAGGCGCTGGGATTGGTGGCGGCGATGTCGAGAATCAGCGCCTGAATGAGCACCGATTTGCCGCTACCGGTTGCGCCGGCAATCAGCGTGTGCGGGTCATGCTGCGACTCCCCGGCAAAGGGCCCGCCCAGATTGAGGTAGAGAATCTCACCGTCGAGCTCGCGCAGACCGAGCAGGAAACTCGTGTTGAGACCGGCTGCGTTGCGATTCAGGGCGCGGCGGGCCCAAAGGTCCCACATCGAAACGATCTGCCGCTTTGCTCTCGCCACGCCCACCACGATCTCGCCGGGGAGCGGCGAGATCGAGATCACCCTCAGGCCATGCGTTGTCAAAAGGGCCGACTGCTTTGCCTCGATATCCTCGACGCGCAGGCGGTCGCTGCCGACAAATCGCACCAAGGCGGCGTTTGGCGTCAACCGCATGCCCGCGATCTTGGCCTGCAGATTGTAGCCCATGAGCGCGGTGCGCAGCCGGCCGGCCGTTGCCTCGAGCCATTGATCGTCCTCGCCGGCCGCCGACTGCACCTGTCCCGCCCGTCTGGACACCATGCCGGCAAAACTCTCGCCGCTCGCTGACACAGGTCCGGGCGCTTGCTGCTCCTTCTGGTCGAGCGTCCTGTATTCGCCCGCCTGACGTGGGGCAGCGTCGCCGACGTCCGTGGCTGCGACGGATGCTGTGTCGGCTCCGCCTTGCGGCGCTACGGGAGGCGGAGATGGCGTTGTTGGGGGAGGGCTCGGCGGACTGCCGTCCGGCTCCGGACCAGGATCAGTCGCCGGACCGTTCTTCGTGGTCCAGCGAACGCGCGGCGCCGGCCCCCGAAACTCAGATTTCTCCCACGGCCTGCGATCCCCCAAGGCGCTCCTGATCGGCATCAATGGATCGCCCGCCTCATAGGCCTTGATTAGCTACCGCAAGCCCTCTCGCGTGTAGATCTCCTGCAGGCCCCGAACCTCGGTCACTTCGTCCTGATCGCCGGGCGAGCCTCCTGCATCGGCGGGACCAGATACAAAGACGTGGGAATAGCCTTTGAGGTCGATCTCCACCGTGCCGTTGCGGATGCCGTTCCTCACCTCCTCAAGCGAAAAA
>JAEUMC010000536.1 GCA_016793415.1 Devosia sp.
ATGGTTCGTCGTCCACCCGCGGGTGCAAGCGCCTCGCCGGTCCTTCGCTTCGTTCCCATTCTCCGGAGCCACCTAGCCGCCGGACGCATCGCCACTTCCCGTTCTGCCTCAACCCGCGACGAGCCTCGAATTGCCCACGCCACCCGCGGCTTGTGATACACAGCGTCTCCCACCCTTCCGCCAGCACAGGCTCCTGCCATGAAGACCTTCATCGTCCCCCATACCGACGTCACCGTGTCGAGCGTTGTGCTGGGCCTGATGCGCATTGCCAAGATGAGCGATGCCGAGGTGCGCGCGCTCTATGACGCGGCGGTCGAGGTCGGCGTCACCATGATGGACCATGCCGATATCTATGGCGGCGCGCCGCATGTCTGCGAGGCGCGGTTCGGCGACGCCCTGAAACTTTCGGCGTCTGACCGGGCGAAGATTCAGATCCAGAGCAAGGTCGGCATCCGCCGCGGCTATTTTGATTTCTCCTCCGAGCACATCCTTAACTCGGTCGATGGCTCGCTGAAGGCGCTGCGAACCGAATACCTCGACGTGCTGCTGCTGCACCGGCCCGATACGCTGGTCGAACCCGACGACGTGGCGAAGGCCTTCGACACGCTCCACAAGAGCGGCAAGGTCCGCCATTTCGGCGTGTCGAACCACACGCCCGGCCAGATCGAGCTATTGAAATCGGCGGTGAAGCAGCCGCTGCTGTTCAACCAGGTGCAGCTCTCGATCGCCCATGCCAACCTCTTCGCCCAGGGCATCGCCGCCAACATGGGTGGGCTCGACCAGTCGGTCTCCCGCGACATCGGGCTGCTCGACTATTCGCGGCTCAAGGGCATGACGCTGCAGGCCTGGTCGCCGGTGCAGAAGGGGTTCTTCGAGGGCGTGTTCATCGGCGACCGCAAGGACTACGCCGAGCTCAACGACGTGATGGACGAACTGGCTAGGAAATACGCCGTCACCCCCATGGGCATCGCCATCGCCTGGATCACCCGCCACCCGGCCAACCTGCAGGTCGTCCTCGGCACCACCAAGCCCGGGCGCGTCCGCGAGAGCGCCGCCGGCTCGGACATCACGCTCACGCGCGAAGAATGGTACCGCCTGTTCCGCGCCGCAGGGCACACCCTGCCGTAATCGGCACCGGGCGCGGAGTTTCGGATACCCGATTGCCACGGCGATCGCATCGGGTCGCTTGAGCGGCACGATGCCGCCCACTTATTCGTCTAGTCGCAAAGCATATTGCCATTCGATTCCAAGGATCTGCCGCCCGGATCCGGACCAAGCGGAGCCTCACCCGTGAAGCAGCTGATTGCCGTTCTCTTTGTCATGCTGTCGATCGGCAGTGCCTTTGCCCAGCAAGCCAAGCCGGCTCCGGCAACATCGTCAGACGCGGTCGACCGGCTCATCGTCGTGCTGGAGGATCCGGTGCTGCGCGAGCAACTGCTCGAGCATCTGCGATCAACACCGGCTGACGCGACGACCGCGCCAGCCAACGCGGCCGAAGAAACCGACAGCGGCGCCAGCACCGGCCTGGTGGGTGCCCTCTACCGCTGGTCCGACGACTTCGTCACCTCGCTCCCCACCGCCACCTTCGGCGTCCCGATCGATCGCAAGCTCGCGCAGGCCGGCACGCAGATCGGCAGCCGGGTGCAGAGTGGGGTCAGCAGCGGGCAGTTGCTGCAGTTTGTCGCCTGGGCCCTGCCCGGCCTCGCCATCGTTGCCGGGATCGGCATTGGCATTCGCCGGGTTACGCGGGGGCTGGTGTCGCCCACCAAGCCCGTGCGGAAGCGGAAGCTGGCGATGGGGTTGATGCTGAAGGTGGTGCTGGCGGCGGCGGCGCTGTTCGTGGTTGCCGTGCTGGCGAGCTTCCTGCCGGTGCCGAAGGTGGCGAGCACCAGTTTCACCAGCCTCGCGGTCGGCATCCTGCTCGCCATGCTGACAGCGGATCTTGCGACTTCGGCGCTTTCGGGTTTTGGGAGCGTGCGCAGCGTGCGGGTAATCCGCTATGGGCAGCGGCGGTTCTATCCGTGGTGGCTCACCATTGCGGGGTTTGCCACCTTTGCGGCGCTCAGCGCCGACCCGACATTGCGGCAGGTGCTCGGCTGGTCGGCGGCCGATTTCGCCGGGCTGATCCTCAACTGCATCGCGGCGCTCATCATGCTGGCGTTCGTGTCGCGCCACCGCATCGCGCTCGGCCGGCTGATCTTCGGCGCCGCGGCGCGGGCTCCAGATTCGGACAATCCGCTGCGCAACGCCACCCGGCAGCTGGCGCGGCACTGGCACCTCGTCGCCTATGGCTTCCTGCTGCTCAGCATCTTCAGCCTGTTGGCCGGGCAGCGCGACAATGACGTGCTGAGCCAGATGCTGTGGTCGTTCGCGGTGGTGCTGGTCGGGATGATCGGCTTTGCGGTGCTGCACCGGCTGACCACACCGAGCTCACCGCGCTATCGCTACGAGCGATACACGCTGCGCCAGATCGTCGCCGCGAAAATCCTCAAGATGATCCGGGTCGGGGCCGATGTGCTGACGCTCTTTGCCATGGGGATCATCATCGCCGGCATCTGGGGTTTCGACATCTGGGGCTGGCTGACCAGTGACGGCAGCATCGTCACCGGCCCGGTGCTCGCCGCGGCGACCGTCGTCGCGGTGGCCTGGCTGATCTGGGTGACGCTCGATGCGTGGATCGCCACGACGCTGTCGCCGCCGAGCACCGGCGGGCGCACGGCGGCGCGGCGCTCGAGCCGGCTGCAGACACTGCTGCCGCTGATGCGCAATGGCGTGCTGATCCTCCTCGTGGTGCTGGGCGGCATTGCGGTGCTGGCCAATATCGGGGTTGACGTGACGCCGCTGATCGCCGGCGCCGGGGTGTTCGGCCTGGCGCTGAGCTTTGGCTCGCAGCAGCTGGTGCAGGATGTGATCACCGGCTTCTTCATCCTTGCCGAGGATACCATCGCGGTGGGCGACACCATCAGCACCGGCGATCGCACCGGGGTGGTCGAGAGCCTGTCGCTCAGGAGCATGCGGCTGCGCGACAGCGATGGGGCGCTGCACTCCATTCCGTTCTCGACGGTCAAGGCGCTGAAGAACAGCTCCCGCAACTTTGGCGTGCTGCGGCCCCGCTTTACCGTGCCCAGCGGCATCGATCCGCTCGCGGTGATCGACGAGATGCGCACCGCCGCCACCGACCTCAGGGCCGACCCGAAATTCGCCAAGGCCATCACCAGCGACATGCATGACCTGGGGATCGACGAGATCAACGCCGGCTCGGTGGTGGTGTCGGGCTCGCTCCGCACCAGCCCGGTGCGGCAACCCGAGATCGCCCGGGCCTTCAATGGCCGGATGCTGACCGGGCTCGCCGAGAAGGGTATCCGGCTCTGATACCAAAACGGGACTACGGCCGGAGCCGCCCTGCCCGCGGCCGGCTTCCGCCCGCCGGCCTTGCCAACCTTGCGCGGATGTAAGGTGGCGGACAGGGCGGCGTAAGGTCCCGCGTCCAGTCTCCCGGCGGCCTCAGGAATTCGACGCCTTGTCGATCCGGCCGTAACCGATTGGAGTTGCCATGCGAAATCTCGTCCTCCCAGTTCTGCTCGTTGCCGCCCTCAGCGCCTCGTCCGGGGTGATGGCCGCCGGGTATGGTGGCGCCATGGTCGCGCCCAAGAGCCCCGCCCCCGCCGCCCACACTCTCGCGGTGGCCACACCGATCCACCTCAAGACGGCGCGCGGCATCGTCAAGCTGATCGACGCCAAGGCCTGTACCGTCACCTTGACCAGCCGCAACGTCTATCAGTTCGAGCCCAAGTGCGATTTCTCCAAGCTCAAGGTCGGCGAGCGGGTGACGATCAAATGGGAGCCGAAGGGCAAGCTCCGTGACGCCACGCTGATCGCGGCGCGCTGACTCCTGGCGACTGAGAGCGGGCGGGAACCGTTCGAGGCAACTCGGCGTCCCCGTCCGCGCAGCCTGCCCCAGGCGACAGTCCCGGTGTGGGGGTCCTCGCCGACACCGGCATTCGGCTCTAAGAATGGCGCTCCGCCATGCGGCGTCGCCAACCGGAGCCCCCGCCATGCCCACCGCCTCCTGCCTCTGCGGCGATGTCCGCCTCACCACTTCGGGCGCCCCGTATCGCACCGGGATCTGCCACTGCCTCGATTGCCGCAAGCACTCGGGAAGCCTGTTCGGCGTGTTCGCGATCTTTCCAGCCGACGCGGTGCGTATCGAAGGCACGACACACGCCTATCGCGGGCGGCATTTCTGCCCGCGCTGCGGCTCGTCGGTGTTCTCGCAGTCGGACGACGAGATCGAGGTGCATGCAGGCGCCTTCGATGCGCCGGACCAGTTCAAGCCGAGCTACGAGCTCTGGACCGTCCGCCGCGAGGCGTGGCTGCCGCCCTTCCCGCTCAAGCATAGCTATCAGCACAACCGCGAGGGCGGCGGGCGCAGCGAGGACTAGCCGGCCAGCGCCTCGGTCAGTCGGCGCACCCGCTGCTCGCGCGTGCCGGTGATCTCGACCACTCGCGGCCCGCCGGCCAGCAGCCCCAGATCGTCGTCGCGCAGCATGGTCTTGAGCCGCGCGTCGACCCGGGCGCGGAGTTTTGGATATTCGATGGTCGCGGTGATCTCATCGGGACGCCTGAGCGGCACGAAGGCGACGAGGTCGAGTGTCGCCAGCGCATCCTCGATGCGTTTCAGCAGCTTGCCGTCGGGGCTCCATTCAAAACCTTCGGCAGCACTGACCACCTCGAGGTAGGCGATGAGATCGAGGGGGCAGCGGTCGAACACCACGTCGGTCTCGCTGGTGGCGAGGAGCAGCGCGCAGCTCTGCTTGAGCTGTTCCTCGAGCCCGGCGACGTCGGGCCCGTCGGCGAACACCACGCCCTGCTGCGCAAGCAGCCAGTAGGGCTCGGGTACCGACTCGTAGCCTGATGTCGCCGCAACGAAATCCTCGACCAGCGTGGTCTTGCCACTGCCGTGCGTCCCGACCACCGCGATGCGCATGCCCACCCTGCCCTAGATTCCGATCAGCGACCGGAATGCGTCGAGCAGCGGTCGTTGCCCCAGATGCAGTTTTGTGCAGGCTTCGTCCAGCCCGAACCAGCCGGCGCGGTCCACTTCGGGAAAGCTCTGCCGCCGTCCGGAACGCGGTGGCCACTCCAGCTCGAAACTGTTGGAGATCAGGCTTTTGGGGTCGAACGCGCCTTCGAGCGCGAAGGCCACCAGCACCTTGCTGCCCGACAGCTTGAATTCGCCGAGCAACGTCAGTGGTCCATCCGGGACTGTGCCCACCTCTTCGGCAAACTCCCGCCGCGCCGCGGCTTCCAGCGCCTCGCCAGGCTCGATCAGCCCCTTCGGAATCGACCAGGCGGCCTCATCCTTCCGAGCCCAGAACGGGCCGCCCGGGTGAACCAGCAGCACTTCGCGACCGGTGTCGGCAAGCCGATGCAGCAGGATACCGGCCGAGATCTCGGGCATAGCAGCACTCCTGGATCGAAAGGTGGGATGACATCGAGTTGGTGAGCCAACAGTGCAACCTTTGCCTGCCCTTCGGCAACGCAGGTTCGGCCGCTCGGTGGCAGCCAACGTCGAAACCGGGTCGCCCGGCCGAGAGCAGTTCCGTACCACCGGTACACTTGATCCCCCGCGCCGCTGTCGGCATATCGGCCTCAATCCAGCGGGGGGCGACCGCTTGGAGTTGGACGATGTCCCTACCGCGCTCCGCAATGGAGCTGACCGCTGAACTGGTTGCGCTGGTCGAGCGCACCGAGCCCGATCCGGGCCCGACGCCCGGCCTGCCCGATCCGACCGCCGCCGATCTCGATGCCACCGCCAGCGCCTTGCTCGCTGCCCGCCCGGAGGGCCCGCTCTGGCTGTTCGCCTATGGCTCGCTGATCTGGAAACCCGAACTCTAGCACCTCGAGACCCGCCAGGCCCGGGCGCATGGCTGGCACCGC
>JAEUMC010000556.1 GCA_016793415.1 Devosia sp.
GACGTTGGCCGCCATGATGGTGGCGGTGAAGGCGCCCATATGCAGCATGGCGGCGCGGCCGGTGAACACCTGCGTATAGGCCCAGCTCATCGCGGTGAGGATGGCGAACAGCACCACCATCAGCCCGCCGGTCGAGTTGCCGATCGGCGATTTGCAGAGCGTGTCGTAGAGCACCCAGCCCAGGACGATCGAGCCGAGCGAAATCAGGATCGCCTGCCAGGCCGCGATATCGAGCACATGCCGATCGACGAGGAACAGGTCGGCGCCGAAATAATAGACGACCACCAGGAGCATGAACCCGGAGATCCAGGTGAAATAGCTCTCCCACTTGAACCAGGTCAGGTGCTCGGGGAGGAAGTCGGGCGCCACAAGGTATTTCTGGATGTGGTAGAAACCGCCGCCATGCACCTGCCACTCCTCGCCATGGGCGAGCGGCGGCAGGCTCGGCGTCTTCCGCAACCCCAGGTCCAGCGCGATGAAGTAGAAGCTGGAGCCGATCCAGGCGATGGCGGTGATCACATGCGTCCAGCGCACCGCGAAGCTCAGCCATTCCCAGAAGATTGCGTAGTCGGTCATCGTCTTGGTCGTCCCAGTTCTTGTCCACCCACCAGCGTCATTCCCGCGCTGGCGGGAACCCAGTGGGATCGTTCGTTAGGCGCCGGCGTGGAGGTTCCATTGGTCACGCCACTCGCTTGGCCGTGAAAAAGGGCGAGCCGAGGCCCGCCCCTCTTCATGGAAGCCTTACGCCTCGACGCCTTCGGCGTACCAGTCGACGGCCCAGAACTCGCCGTCGTCGATCACGTCACCGGCCGCAACGCGTTCAGCGCCGGCATTGTCCTTGATCGGGCCGGCGAAGGGGTGGAGCGTGCCGGCGGCGATGTCGTTCTTCACCTTCTCGGCGGCGGCGACCACGTCGGCCGGGATCTTCTCGTTGTACTTGCCGATCTCGACTTCGCCCGAGGCAATGCCGTCCCAGACGCTGCCTTCCGCCCAGGTGCCGTCGAGGATCGACTGCACCGACTTGACGTAGTGCGGGCCCCAGTTGTCGATGATCGCCGTGAGGTGCGACTTGGGGGCGAAGGCGCTCATGTCGGCGCCCTGGCCGAAACCGCCGACAATGCCGCGCTCCTCGGCCACCTGCAGCGCCGCCGGGCCGTCGGTGTGCTGGGTGATGACGTCGACGCCCTGGTCGATCAGCGCGCGCGCCGCATCGGCTTCCTTGGCCGGGTCGAACCAGCTGTCGACATAGACCACCTTGATCTTGACCGCCGGGTTCACCTTGCGGGCCGCAATGGCATAGGCGTTGATGCCCATGCGCACTTCGGGGATCGGGAACGAACCGATATAGGCGATGGTGTTGGTCTTGGTCATCATGCCGGCAATGGTGCCGACCACGGCCCGGCCCTCATGGAACTTGGCGTTGTAGATCGAGACGTTCGGCGCCGTGGCGTTGCCGGTGGCCCACTCGAACTTCACGTCCGGGAATTGCTTGGCCACCTTGTGCACGTAGTCGCCATAGCCGAAGCTGGTGGCGTAGATCAGCTTGTGGCCCTGTTGCGCCAGCTCGCGGAACACGCGCTCGCTGTCAGGACCTTCGGCGACATTGGTCACCACAGTGGTCTCGACCTTGTCGGCGCCGATCTTGTCGAGCATGTATTTGCGGCCGGTGTCATGGCCGAAGTTCCAGCCATTGTCATCAGGCGTGCCGATCAGCACGAAGGCGACCTTCACCTTCTCCTGCGCGAAGGCCACGCCGCCGACCAGCGGCAGCGCGGCGGCGGCGCCGCCGATCTTGATCAGAGTACGTCTGTTCAGAACTGTCATTTGTCTCTCCTGCATGACGTTCGTTGGGCGAGCCGGTCCCTGTACCTAGCTCGTTGGAAGGAACGGCTTGCCGAGGCAAGCCGGTGCGCTGGAACTGCCGCCGCGCCGCATGGAAATCAGCACCAGGACCAGAATGGTTGCGAGATAGGGCAATGCCGCCCAAAGCTCTGACGGCAGCACGCGGAAGCCGCCGCCCGCCGCCTTGGCATAGACCTCGAGCGTCATGACGAGACCGAAGAGGTACGCGCCGCCCAGCAGCCGGAACGGTCGCCAGACCGCGAACACCACCAGCGCCAGCGCGATCCAGCCGCGCCCGGTGGTCAGCCGCTCCACCCATTGCGGGGTGAGGATCAGCGGGAAGCAGCTGCCGGCAATGCCGGCCATGGCGCCGCCGAACGCTACCGCGAGATAGCGCACGCCGATCACCGGATAGCCGATCGAATGGGCACTGAGGTCGTTCTCGCCGACAGCGCGGAGGATCAGCCCGGCGCGCGTCTTCTTCAGGAACCACCAGATCACGACCACCATGATCAGCGAGAAGTAGACCAGCGGCGAATAGCCGAAGATCACCCGCCACACCGGATCGGCTGCCAGTTCGGGCGGGAACGGCGAGCGCAGCAGCGGCACGGCCTTGCCGGTATAGGGCTGGCCGAACAAAGCCGAAAACCCGGTGCCCAGAATGGTGAGCGCCAGGCCCGTCGCCACCTGGTTGGCGCTGAGCGACAGCGTCAGAAAGCCGAAGATCAACGCTGCCGCAGCCGCGGCGAGCGCTGCGCAGAGGATGGCCAGCCAGTGGTTGCCGGTGACCAGCACCACCGCCACGGTAATGACAGCGCCGATCAGCATCATGCCTTCGACGCCGAGGTTGAGCACGCCCGATTTCTCCACCACGAGCTCGCCCAGGGCGGCCAACAGGATCGGCGTCGAGGCGCCCACCAGCGTGATGATGATGGCAATGGCGAGATCGAGGGTCATGCCGATGCCCTCGCCGGCTCATTGGCCACGCGGCGGATGCGATAGCGCACCAGCACGTCGCCGGCGAGCAGCAGGAACAGCATCATCGCCTGGAAGATGCCGACCGCCGCGAAGGGCAGCGCGATGGTGGTCTGCGCCACCTCGCCGCCGACGAAGGTTATGGCCAGCACGATGCCGGCGAGCAGCACCCCGAGCGGATTGAGCCGCCCCAGGAAGGCGACGATGATGGCGGTGAAGCCGTAATTGGTTGGGAATTGCGGCACCAGCCGCCCGAACGGCCCGGCCGCTTCGAGGATGCCGGCAAGCCCGGCGAGCCCGCCTGAAACCAGGAGCGCCAGCCACACCGTGCGGTTGGCCGAAAAGCCGCCATAGCGCGCCGCCGCCGGCGACGCGCCGACGACGCGAACCTGGAACCCGAACACCGAGCGGCTCATCACGAACCACACCAGCACGGCGACGAGAATGGCGATGGGCGTACCCAGCTGCACGATGGTGCCCGGGATCACATAAGGCAGCGACTGGTCGGCCGAGAACAGTACGGTCTGCGGCTGGCCCATCGATGTCGGGCTCTTCCACGGCCCGAACACCAGGTAGTTCAAGAGTTGCACCGACACATAGGTCAGCATCAGCGTGGTCAGAATCTCGTTGACCTTGAACTGGGTGCGGAGGAACGCCGGGATCGCCGCATAGGCCATGCCGCCGGCAATGCCGGCGAGCAGCATCAGCGGCAGGATCCAGGGCCCGGTCATGTCATAGGTCAGGAGCGCCACCCCGGTACCGGCCACTGCGCCGACGATGTACTGGCCTTCGGCGCCGATGTTCCACACATTGGCCCGGTAGCTGACCGCGAGGCCGACCGCGATGATCACCAGCGGCGAGGCTTTCACTGCCAGATCCTGCCACTTGTAGGGGTTGGTCAGCGGCGTGAAGAAGATCTCACGCACCGCCCCGAGGCCATCAAAGCCCAGCAGCGTGAAGATCAGCGCCCCCAGCACCATGGTGATCAGCACCGCCGCTACCGGCGTTGCATAGAGCATGAAGCGGCTCGGCGCCGCCCGTTTCTCAAGCCTGAACTGCAAGCTCGCCCCCCGGCTCCAGATGCATTTCCTGAGCGGTCCCGTGAATGCCGCCCATCAACAGACCGATCTCGTCGATCGACACCGAGCCGACGGCGCGCGGCGCGCTGAGCCGCCCGCCATTGATCACCGCCAGCGTATCCGACAGCGCCAGCAGCTCATCGAGATCCTGGCTGATCACCACCACCGCGG
>JAEUMC010000572.1 GCA_016793415.1 Devosia sp.
GTTCGCGGGCATGGAGGGGACGCGCCCGATGCTGTGCGAGGTGCAGGCGCTGGTCTCGCCTTCACCGCTCGGTACGCCGCGCCGTGCGGTGATCGGCTGGGATTCGTCGCGCCTGTCGATGGTGCTGGCCGTGCTCGAGACCCGCTGCGGCGTGCGGATTGGCGCCAACGACATCTACCTCAACGTCGCCGGAGGGCTGAAGATCAACGAGCCGGCCGCCGACCTGGCGGTCGCCGCGGCGCTGATCTCGTCGCTGACGGGCTCGCCGCTGCCCTCGACCAATGTGTATTTCGGCGAGATCTCCCTGGCCGGCGGAGTACGTCCGGTGGCGCATGCGGCGCAGCGGCTGCGCGAGGCGCAGAAGCTCGGTTTTTTGGGCGCGGTGACCGGCCGGCTGGGCAAGGGCGACGTACCGAACGGGATTGCCGTAGGCGAGTATGCCGAGCTCGCCGAGCTCATCGGCCGCATCGCGGCGCGTGGTCAGCGGCAAGCGGCAGAGTAGCGCTTTGGCCACGCTTCCTGCTTTCCGTGAACATCGGCCATGCACGCCATCCTCCGTGCTTGGCTTTGCCACGATTAATGGTTACACGGGACCCTGAAGCGGGTCCCAGGGGCGGATTTTCTCTATGTTGACTGCATTTGACGTCGGCATCGGCGTTCTCGTCCTGATTTCGGCGATCCTGGCTACGGCCCGCGGATTCACTCGCGAAATCCTGTCTTTGGCGACCTGGGCCGGCTCGGCGGCGATTGCCGCCTACGCCTATTTCAACCACAAGGAAATCGCGCGCGGCTATATCGCCGAGCCGATCGTGGCCGACATCGTGACGGTGCTCGGCACCTTCATCGTGGCGTTGATCATCCTGCACCTCATCACCATGCGGATCGCGGATTTCGTCGTCGACAGCCGCATCGGGCCGCTCGATCGCACCCTGGGTTTCATCTTCGGCGTCGCCCGCGGCGTGTTGATTGCGGTGATCGTGGTGATCTTCGGGCTGTGGCTGATGCCCTCGAACCTGCCCTCGTGGGCGGCCGAGTCGCGCTCACTGCCGATCCTCAGAAATTTCGGCGACAGCCTGATCGCGTTGCTGCCGCCCGATCTCGAGAAGCAGGTCACCGATATCCTGCAGCGCGGCGCCGGCGGTACGGGTGAAGATGCATCGCCCGATGACGTGCCGACGCCGGATGCCGATGTGCCCAATGAAGAGGGCACCGACCAGCTCGAGAACGATGCGCCGCTGGAGCCGGCTGAGGGAGCCGCGCCCAACGCCTGATGAAATTCGGGTGAGCGCATTGCATATTTATGACCGGGACCGCATCTGCGGTCCCGTCTTGTTTGGCCCGACCTGAACCCAGAGGTGCCCGATGACCCTTAACGCCAAACCGATCGCGGAATGGGACCATGATACGTTGCGCGAGGAGTGCGGCGTGTTCGGCATCCTTGGCCACCCCGAGGCGGCAACCCTCACGGCGCTCGGCCTGCACGCGCTGCAGCACCGCGGTCAGGAGGCGGCGGGCATCGTCAGCTTCGACGGCAAGCAGTTTCATTCCGAACGCCAGCTCGGCCTGGTCGGCGACCACTTTACCGATCCGGCGACCGTCGGGCGGCTGCCCGGCCATCTCGCCATGGGCCATGTGCGTTACTCCACAACCGGCGAAAC
>JAEUMC010000615.1 GCA_016793415.1 Devosia sp.
ACCGTGTTCCACGGCTCGCCGACGCAATAGCCGTCGATGCCACCCGACCCCAGCGCCTCGGGCAGCAGCGGCGGTGGCAGCACCACGATCTCGATGTCGCGGTCGGGCACGATGCCGCTGGCCATCAGCCAGTAGCGCAGCTCGTAATTGTGCGACGAAGTCTGATGCACCACACCGAACCGCAGTCTTCCTTCCGATGCTCGCACCACTTTGGCCAGCGCCGCGCCGACCGGCCCGGCGGCCAGTGTCGCCGGCGCCCCGGCCTCGGCCATTCGCGCCCACAGCCCGGCGCTTACCGTCACCCCGTTATTGCCGAGCCCCAGCACCATCGGGGTGATCATCGGCACCGACAGCGGGTTCAGCCCGAGCGTCGCGGCGATCGGCATGGGCGCCAGCATCTGGGCGAAATCGAAATGTCCCAATGCCGCCCGGTCGCGGATATTGGCCCATGAACTCTCTTTCACCAGATGCAGGTCCAGCCCCTCGGCCGCCGCAAACCCCTTCTCGCGCGCCAGCACCAGCAACACGCTGTCGAGCAGGGGCAGGAAACCGGCGGAGAGAGCAATGAGCGACATGATTATTCCTCTGGGCCGAGCAGGCTGTCGGCCGTAATAAGGCTCTGGGCAATATCGACGATGCGACGGTTCTGGTTCATCGCGGTCTTGCGCAGCAGTTTGTAGGCGTCCGCTTCGCTCAGCCCGCGTGTTCGGTTGAGGATCGCCTTGGCCTGGTCGATGACCTTGCGGTCCTCGAGTTCGCTGCGAGCCTGCTCCAGCTCGCGCGTCAGCCGCGCGAAGGCGTTGAAGCGGCTCACCGCCATGTCGAGGATCGGCTTCACCCGTTCCTTCTTCAGCCCATCCACGACGTAGGCCGAGACCCCCGCCTCCACCGCCGCCTCGATGGCCGAGGCGTCCGAGCGGTCGACGAACATGGCGATCGGTTTGCGCAAAGCCCGGCTCAGCGTGAAGAAATGCTCCAGCCGGTCGCGATTGGGGTTCTCGAGGTCGATCACCACCACGTCGGGCATGTCACGCTCGATGACCCGCGCCACCTCGTTGATCTCATTGACCACCGTGACCCGGAAATGCCCGGCCTCGCGCAACCCGTCCTCGATGATCGAGGCGCGGATGCGGTTCTCGTCGATCACCAGAATGGCGAGGTCCTGCACCGGCATCAGGTGTTATCGGCACGTTCGAGCTGCACAAGCAAGCGCCGCTTTTGCATCCCTGCCCATCATTTCAGCGGCGATTTCTGAATTCCATTTGACTTAATAAATCCGCCGTCCCAGTCTCCCCTCCAGCCTAGGAGGGACGCCTTGGGCCTGAGGGGGACGAACCAGGAATTCGGACGGCCGTACAACCGGCGCATCGTCCTTGAGGCCATCCGCGCGACTGGCCCGACGACGCGCGGCCGCATCGCGGCGGAGGTCGGCCTCACCGTACAGACCGTCTCCACCATCATCCGCGAGCTCGAGGAGCAGGGCTACATCCTCTCCAACCGCGAGGAGCCACGCGGTCGCGGCCTGCCGCCGACGACGCTCCGCCTCAATCCCGACGGCGGCTATGCCATCGGCATCCACCTCACTCCGCTGGGCCTCGATGCAGCGCTGATCAACCTTTCCGGCGACGTCATCGGCTCCGCCCATCGCGATGTCGCCCACGCCACTCCCGATCGCGCCTTCGCGTTGATCGGCGCCATGCTTGCCGAGCTCCGCGCCCTCCGGCCCGACGTGCGCATGCTCGGCGTCGGCCTGGCTCTGCCCGGCCCGTTCGACGTGGAGTCGATGAGCTTCGTCGGCCCCACCACCATGGCCGGCTGGGGCAATGTGCGGTTGCGCGAACGGCTCGCCGAAGTGAGCGGCATGCCCGCCTTCATCGAGGCCGACATGGCGGCCGCGGCGCATGGCGAACGGCTCTACGGCCGCGGCGCCGAGTTCGCAGATTTCTACTACCTGTTCTTCGGCGTCGGCCTCGGCGGCGTCATGGTGCATGACGGCGCGGCCCTGCGCGGCGCCTGGGGCAATGCCGGCGAGATCGGCCATATCCCCGTGGTACCTGACGGCGAGCCCTGCCCCTGCGGCAATGCCGGCTGCCTCGAGCGCTACGTGTCGCTCGAAGCCTTCGGGCGTCTCGGCCTCGGCGAAGCCGCCTATGCCGACGCCATCCGGTCGCAGCTGCGCGCCGCGCTGGTCACCATCGAGAACCTGTTCGA
>JAEUMC010000617.1 GCA_016793415.1 Devosia sp.
GGATCCGGGCCTTTTCATTTTGGGGAAGCTGTCGCTGCCCGGGCTAAGCGGCTGCCCGATATCTGGCGAGTGATGCGCGCCCTGCCCTCCAGGCAACAGCCAGGCCGAGGCTGATCGTGAAGCCCAGGATGATCATCAGCCACGAGTAGCGGCCGAGCCCGAGACTGCCGGCGAGGAGCTTGAGCACCAGCAGGTGGATGAGGTAGGCGCCGAACGTCGCCTGGCCCAGAGTCGACCAGATCGGGCTGTGCAGCTCGATGCGTATGAACAGGATAGCGACGGCGAGGCCGTAACCCAGGGTCGAGAGCGAGTAATCGTGGCCGAGAGCGTAACGGCCGACGACGAAGTAGCCCTCGGCGACGTGCAGGGCGGCAAAGGCGACGACCGCTACGATGATCGC
The DNA here is from genome assembly GCA_016793415.1 of Devosia sp. Classification (GTDB taxonomy): domain Bacteria; phylum Pseudomonadota; class Alphaproteobacteria; order Rhizobiales; family Devosiaceae; genus Devosia_A. Next base: position 401 of record JAEUMC010000617.1, read on the forward strand.
CGGGATCGGCAGGCAAGCCAGCCCATGGCGGTGGCGGCGCAGCAAGACTCCGGCGACGAGGAAGATTGGGGCAAAGAGCAGTCCGTTGCGATCCATCCAGAACGGGTTGCCGTGACCGAAAAGCGGCTTCGAGTAGGCGCCGATGAGGGTGCCGATGAGATAGAGCGCCAAGGTGATGGCGATGGTCCAGCGCAGGCCGGTGAACTTCACCAGTGTCGCGACGACGGCGCTGCCCAGGACCAGCGCCGGTAGGAACCACAGATGGAAGGCGGGCCCGCCCGACCAGAGCAGCAGCAGCAGGCCACCCGGCGTCGGCTCGAACCCCGGCCGTCCGCCCTCGAGCAAGCGCAGCCCGATGGTGAGCGCGAGGATCACCGCAAAGGCCGGCATGACCCGGAGCGCGACCTTGCCGGCGAGGCGCAGCGGCGCGACGAGGTCGGCGTCCTTCCAGAAATAGGCCGACATCAGGAAGAACACCGGCACGGCGAAACGGCTGAGCTCATCGACGACGAAGCCGAGCGGCTTGTTGTCGGCAAAGCCGCCGCCCGCGACGTGCAGCGTCACGATGCCGAACAGACTGAGGACGCGCAGGGCGTCGAGCGAGGCGTTGCGGGAGGGTTGGGTCATTGGCCGGCGCTGTTTGGTCGGACGCAACGGATTGGTCAAGGGGTGGGTTGCATTTGCGCCAGAGCGTGGGGCCTACGCCCTCCAGCTACGCGACGGTTCCGGCTTCGCCCGAACCTGCCTCGCTACCTCCCCACAAGGGGGAAGGAGAGTGCTGGAGCCGTGATGTGGAGGTTGTCGCCTCCCTCCCCCACATGGGGAGGGATCAAGGGTGGGTGGCCGCAGCCTCGATCATGACTCGATCATGATCGAGAGTACGACCGAACTGAGCACTACTCCGCCGCCGGCAGACCGCGCTTGACGAAGCCTTCGGGGTCGTTGGCGACGCGCTGCATGCGCTCCTCGGCTTCCGACGCCTCGCGCTGGCGGTTCCACATCTGGGCGTAGAGCCCCTGCTTGACCAGCAGGCGATGATGGGTGCCGCGTTCGGCGATCTGGCCGTCACGCAAGACGATGATCTCGTCGGCGTTGACGACGGTGGAGAGCCGGTGGGCGATGACCAGGGTGGTGCGGTTGGCCGAGACCATGTCGAGGGCAGACTTGATGTCTTCCTCGGTCTTTGAATCGAGCGCCGAGGTCGCCTCGTCAAGAATGAGGATCGGCGGGCCCTTCAGGATGGTGCGGGCGATAGCGACGCGCTGTTTCTCGCCACCCGAGAGCTTCAGGCCGCGTTCGCCCACCGGCGTGTCATAGCCCTTGGGCAGGCTCTCGATGAACGCGCCGATTTGCGCCAGCTCGGCAGCCTTCTTCACCTCGTCGTCGGTCGCATCGGGGCGGCCATAGCGGATGTTGTAGGCGATGGTGTCGTTGAACAGCACCGTATCCTGCGGCACCATGCCGATGGCGGCACGCAGGCTCTCCTGCGTCACGTCGCGCAGATCCTGCCCGTCGATGGTGATCCGACCCTCGATGACGTCGTAGAACCGATAGAGCAGCCGCGAGATGGTCGACTTGCCGGCACCGGACGGGCCCACCACCGCAATGCTCTTGCCGGCGGGAACCTCGAAGCTGATGCCCTTCAGGATCGGGCGATCGGCGTCATAGTGGAACTTCACGTCCTCGAACTTCACCACCGGACCGGTGACGGCAAGCGGCCTGGCGCCGGGCTTGTCCTGGATTTCCGGCGCACGATCGAGCAGCTTGAACATCTCTTCGATGTCGGTGAGGCCCTGGCGGATTTCGCGGTAAACGAAGCCGATGAAGTTGAGCGGGCGGTAGATCTGCATCAGGAAGGTGTTGAGCAGAACGAAATCGCCCAGCGTCAGCGTCCGGTTCATGACGCCCAGCACTGCCATGATCAGGATGATCACCGTGCCGGTGTAAAAGATCAGAGCCTGGCCGAAGTTCAGGAAGCCGAGCGAGGTCCAGATCCGGATGGCGGAGCGCTCGTACTTTTCCATCGAGGCATCGAAGCGTTGCGCTTCCATCTTCTCGTTGGCGAAATACTTCACCGTCTCGAAGTTCAGCAGGCTGTCGATGGCCTTGCCGTTGGCGTCGGTATCGCTGTCGTTCATGTCGCGGCGAATGGCGATGCGCCAGTTCGAAGCCTTGATGGTGAACCACAGGTAGAGCCAGACGGTGACGACCAGCACCGAGAGGTAGCTGACGCCAAACATGACGATGAAGATGACGCCGGTGATGACGAACTCGACCAGCGTGGGCGCGGTGTTGAGCATCGTGAAGCGCACGATGGTCTCGATGCCCTTGGTGCCGCGCTCGATGACCCGGCTCAAACCGCCGGTGCGGCGGGCGAGGTGGAAGCGCAGCGACAGCTTGTGCAGGTGTTCGAAGGTCTGCAGCGCCAGCTTGCGGACGGCGTGCTGGCCGACCGAGGCAAACAGCACATCGCGCAACTGCTGGAAGCCGGCGTCGATGATGTTGCCGACGCCGAAGGCGACAACCAGCACGATGGGAATGGCAATGCCCATGACCAGCGCCGTATCGGGCGTGGTGCCGTCGAGACTGTCGATGATCCACTTGTAGACAAAGGGGATCAGCGTGGTGGCGACCTTCGACACCAGCAGAGCGCCGATGGCGAGGATGACGCGCCACTTCAGGTCGGGGCGCCCCTCTGGCCACATATAGCCCCAGAGGTTTCGTACAGTGGCAAGCAGGCCACCCTCCTCCGCGCTGACGGTGGGGCGCTTGGTTGCCTCATCGGCGGAGGACATCAGGCGAGCTCTTTGACCGGGTGATCGGTGAGGCCGGTGAACAAGCCGGTGCAGGCGACGCCGAAATCGGCGAGGCGATCGGCGCGCAGCGAGTAACAGTTGCGCGTGCCCTTGGGGTGACGCTCGACCAGACCGGCGTCGAGCAGCACCTTGATGTGCTGGCTGACGGTGGACTGGGCCAGCGACAGGTTCTGCGTGACATCGGTGCAGCAACAATCGCCCGCCCGCTGGGCGGCGAGGATGCGCAGGATGTTGAGCCGGACGGGATGTCCGAGGGCCCGCATCACATTGGCGATGTCGTCGTCATGCATCGGGTTCATCGTTATTCAGCGATAAAAGATCGGCCTTGCCAAGGCAAGACGAAACCACCTGCCTGACTGGGCAGTTGAACCGGATAGGCGGGCATAACCCTGTCAGGGATCGCGTCAGTCGTCGGTGACGAGGGGCAGGTCGAAGACCTGGCCGGGAAAGATCCGCCAGGGACGGTGAATCAGCTCGCGATTGGCATGGAAGATGGTGCGGTAGTGGATACCGTGGCCGTAGTAGCGGCGGGCAATGCTCCACAGCGTGTCACCGCGGCGGATGATGGCCTTGCCGACATTGTAGCGGCCCTCGTCCGGATCGCCGAAGGGCAGCAGCCGCAGGATGGTGACGGGCTGGCCGGAAGGTCGGACCGGCTCATCGGCCGCGACGTTGAATTCGGCGATCAGCGCGGGTGCGTTCGGCGTCGGCAGGCTGATCGTCGATGACGCCTCGCCGTTGCCGCCGACCGGAGGCAAGATCGTTGGCTCCAGCGTAGACGGCGCGAGAATCTCGACCGACGCAGACTCGCCCTCTGGCACCACCGCGGCGAGAGGTGGCAGTGGGTCGGGGGGTGGCGCCGCAAGCTCGGGCTCAGCAGCCGGATCAGCCTCGGCAACCTCCGGTTCGATCACCACCGCCGGTTCGCTGACCGACTCGGCCTCCGGGAGGATCGTACTGAGCGGCCTCTCGTTTTCGGCCAGGGCAGGAGGTGCGGCGATGGGCGTCGGGGTCCTGGCGACAGGAGGGGCAGGCTCGGGCGCAGGCGCGACACCGCTACCGAGGTCCGGCGTCGTTTCCGGGCGTTCGTCTGGCGGGGTCCCGCCATCGGGCAGCTGGATCTCGACAGTGATGGCCGCGACGCCGAGCAATTTGCCGGTACCGGGCTCGATGGCCTCGACGCGCAGTTCGCGGCGAGGGCTGTCGAGCAGGTTGCTGCCCTCGACCAGCCACCTGCCCTCCTCCACCGGGCTTTCGCCGACCAGTTGGCCGTCGGCATAGAGGCGCATCAGCGCCCCCGCCGGGCCCGAGCCGGAAACGAAGCTCGCACCTGCATCGAGTTCGATGGCGTCGATCGTCGGGGCGAGAATGACCGGGGCAGCGACCGTGGGGGCCGGAGGCTGTGCCGTGGCCGGTTCGGCATTGGCGACCACGAGCGGCGGCTGCGGTGCGCCAACCGAGGGCGAGGCGGTCGGCTCCGACTGCGGCTCGGGCTCGGTCAGCTCGGCTGTGTCCGTTGCGGATGGCTCGACCGCTTCGGTTGACGGCGCGGACTTTGCGGCAGGAGGCGGAGCAGCGACGGGTTCGTCCGCCGCAGGCGCTTCGGGAGCAGCCTGAGGCGGCGAAGTGGTGCTCCAGGTCAGGGCACTGTCATCCGGCTTCGTTGCCTCGGGCCCCGACGCAGCGGCTGGCGGCTCCACGGCAGCAAGCTCCGCCTCCGGCTCCGGGACCGCCGCCATTTCCACGGCAGCGGGCGGCGCGGTCACCGGCGTGGTGGGTACCACTTCAACCGAAGCTGGCCGCGGTTCAGCCGCGAGCTTCACCTCCGCAGCGGGAACAGGCGCTGATGTGGGCGGCGCAGCCGGTTCGACGGTCGGCGCCTCCAGCGGCCCGCCCGAAGCAGCTGGACTCTCGGTCTCGGCCACGACGATCGGCGGCGGCGGCGATGTCTCAGCGGCGGACGGCTTGTCAGCGACCTGCCCGGGAATGCTGCCCGGCAGGTCGAATTTGCGGTCGGCCATATCGCGCAGGCAGGTCACGACGCCACGCGGATCGGTCGAGCAGGCGTTGACCGCCGGCAGGCCGATGACGCCGAGGACGACAGCCAGCGTCACCCCGGCGGCGCCGAGGGCGAGCAGCAAAGTACGTCGGTCGTCGGTCCGGCTCAGCGAGGCCTCCGGGGAACATGGGGCAACCTGCCCCCTACCGTTCCGGCGTCTCAGGCTGCCTCTGATTTCATCAACTTATAGGTAATCGACTCGTAAAGCGCCTCAAATGAGGCGTCGATGATGTTGGGGCTGACGCCGATCGTGTACCAGCGCTCGCCGGTGCCATCGCGGCTTTCGATCAGCACACGGGTGACCGCGCCCGTGCCGCCGTCGAGGATACGCACCTTGAAGTCGACCAGTTCGAGATCGGCGATGCGGGACGAGAACACACCCAGATCCTTGCGCATGGCAAGGTCGAGCGCATTGACCGGGCCGTTGCCTTCCGCCACCGACATCAGCAGGTCATCGCCGATGCGGATCTTCACCACCGCCTCGGTAACGGTGATCTGCTCGCCCCGGGCATTGTGGCGGCGCTCGACGCTGGCGCGATAGCTTTCGACGTCGAAGAACTGCGGCAGCGTACCAAGCACCTCGCGCGCGAGGACCACAAAGCTCGCATCGGCGCCATCGTAGGAGTAACCGCGCGCCTCGCGCTCCTTGACGGTACGCAGCAGCCGTTCGAGACGGGGATCGTCCTTGCCGATCTCGATGCCGTGGCGCTTCAGCGCCGCGAGCAGGTTGGACTTGCCAGCCTGCTGGCTGACCATGATGTTGCGCTCGTTGCCGACCGCCTCGGGCGGCACGTGCTCGTAGGTCGAGAAATCCTTGGCCAGCGCCGAGGCATGGATGCCGGCCTTGGTGGCGAAGGCCGAGGTGCCGACATAGGGCGACTGGCGGGCCGGCGCGCGGTTGAGCAGATCGTCGAAGGCGCGGGAGATCGAAGTGAGGTCAGCGAGCTGCTCGCTGCTGACGCCGATCTCGAAGCGATCCGCAAAGCCGGGCTTCAGCGCCAGTGTCGGGATAAGGGTGATGAGGTTGGCGTTGCCGCAGCGCTCGCCGATGCCGTTCAGCGTGCCCTGGATCTGGCGGACACCGGCGGAAACGGCGGCCAGCGTATTGGCGACGGCCTGGCCGGTATCGTCATGGGCATGGATGCCGAGATGATCGCCGGGCACCACTCGGCTGACCTCAGCGACGATCTGGGCGACTTCCGACGGCATGGTGCCGCCATTGGTATCGCAGAGCACCACCCAGCGGGCGCCGGCGTCGCGCGCGGTACGCACGAAGCGCAGCGCATAGTCGGGGTCGGACTTGTAGCCATCGAAGAAGTGTTCGCAGTCGACCAGCGCTTCCTTGCCGGCCGCAACCGTGGCTTCGACCGTCTCACGCAGGCTTTCGAGATTTTCCTCGAGCGAGATGCCGAGCGCGACCTTCACCTGGTGCGACGAGGACTTGCCGACGAAGCAGGCGGCATCCGAAACAGCGTTCAGCGTCGCCTGCACGCCCGGGTCGTTACCCACCGAGCGGCCTGCCCGCTTGGTCATGCCGAAGGCGGTGAAGATGGCATCGCGGGTGCGGCTCTCGGTGAAGAACTGGTCGTCGATGACGTTGGCGCCGGGATAGCCACCCTCGATGTAGTCGACACCAAGGCGCTCGAGCAGCGCGGTGACCGAGATCTTGTCCTCGAGCGAGAACTCGATGCCGGCGGTCTGTGCACCGTCGCGCAGCGTAGTATCGAAAAGGTAGAGCCGTTCCTTAGCTTGGGCAGTCATGACGAGATACTCAGTTACGGGGTGGCCATTCGGCCGTGTCGTGATCGGGGTGTTGTCGGTTCGAGGCCCTAATTCGGGCGAGGCGGCCTTCGGGGTCGACGGAATAGGTCGGCGTATCGCCAGGCAACTCGCCGATATGGGCATACCAGCTGACGCGGCTCTCGTTGCCATACTGAATCACCGGCGGCACCAGGTCGGGCTGGTCGAAGGCGCCGGACAGCACGCCGATATCAGGCGCCCAGGGGTAGTCGAAGATCAGCGGCGTGCCGCAATGGCGGCAGAAGCCGCGGTTGGCGAGTTCGGAACTCTTGAACCAGCTGATTTCGCCGCGGGTGACGTGGAAGTTCACCTTGTCGACCGGACAGATGACGGCAAACGGCCCACCGACCGCCTTCTGGCACATGCGGCAGTGGCAGACATGGACGTTCTCGGGCCGCTGGTCGACGCGAAAACGCACCGCGCCGCACTGGCAGCCGCCGCTGAGGTGGACGTCAGACATGGTGCGGCACCCAGTCGGCGGTGTCGTGGTCCGGGTGCTGAAAGGAACTGTTGCACGCGCCGGCCACCTCGCCAGGGAGAAGGTGGGCAGTATCGAACCAGCTCATGCGGGCTTCGATGCCGTATTGCCGCACCGGGGCTGACCGCTCGGGCTCGTCGAGCGCGGCGATGGCGATATCGGTTGCGGCCGCGCCGTCGCGATGAAAAGCCAAGGGTGTACCGCAGTGGCCGCAGAAGCTGCGTACCGCTTCGGCCGAGCTCCGGAACGCGGCAGGCGCGCCCCGCGTCCAGTCGAGCTTGTCGTCCGGCACGGTCAGCCACCCGATGACCGGCGCGCCATGGGCCTTTTGGCACATGCGGCAATGGCAGATCGACGGCGTGCCGACATTCCCGGTGATGTGGAACCGCACCGCGCCGCACTGACAACCGCCGGAAAGGTGGACGTCAGACATGGTGCGGCCCCCACTCGGTGGTGTCGTGGTCCGGGTGCTGGTGGTTGGAGGCGCGAACCCGCGCCACCGCTTCGACGCCATCGCCCTCCTCGGTGGTGCCGATCTGCTCGGCGCTCGGAACCGGGCGAAGACCGGGATGACGGCCTTCGAGGCCCATCTCGTAGAGGATCGGGATGAGATGGGGAGTGTCGAACGAGCCGATGGTCATCGAGACGTGCGGCCCACCGAGCGAACGGTAGTAGAGCGGCGTGCCGCAGTTGCTGCAGAAGCCGCGCGCCGCGACATCGGAGCTGTTGAATTCGCTGGGCTTGCCACGTGTCCAGGTCAGGTGCTCGTGACGAATGCCGACCAGGTCGATGAAGACGTTGCCAGCCGCCTTCTGGCACATGCGGCAATGGCAGAAATGCGGGTTGTCGCGCAGCTCGGTGGCGTGCCAGCGGACGGCGCCGCATTGGCAGCCGCCCGAATACTCGCGGAAGCGATAGCTGTCGTCGCTCACATTCCACCTCCCGCGAAGCGATCGGTCGCTTCGATCAGATGATTGAGGATACCGGGCTGGCTCATCGCATGCCCCTGCCCTTCGACCGTGATGAACTCCGCCTCAGGCCAGGCCTGATGCAGGTCCCAGGCAGTCTGTGGCGGACATGCGATATCGTAGCGCCCCTGCACGATGACGCCGGGGATATCCCGGAGCTTGCCGGCGTCGCGGATCAGTTGGCCCTCGTCCATCCAGCCGGCATGGACAAAGTAGTGGTTCTCGATGCGGGCAAAGGCCAGCGCATACTCGTCGCCATAGAAGGCGTCACTGACCTGCGGGTCGGGCAACAGCGTGATGGTCTCGCCCTCCCAGCGTGCCCATTCGCGGGCGGCACCAAGCCGGATGTCGCGATCCGCACTGGTGAGCCGCTGCCGATAGGCGGCCATCATGTCGCCGCGCTCGACCGGCGGGATCGCGGCGATGAAGCGCTCCCACTTGTCGGGGAACAGCAGCGAAGCGCCGTGCTGGTAGTACCAGAGCAGTTCCCACCGGCGCAGGGTGAAGATGCCGCGCAGCACCAGTTCGGTGACGCGGTCCGGATGCTTCTGGGCGTAGGCGAGCGCCAGCGCCGAGCCCCACGAGCCACCGAACACCAGCCATTGCTCGACGCCGACCATCTGCCTCAACCGCTCGATATCGGCGACCAGATCCCAGGTGGTGTTATGCTCGAGCTCGGCGAACGGGCGTGACTTGCCGCAACCGCGCTGATCGAACAACAGCACGTCGTAGCGCGCCGGGTCGAAGACACGGCGCTGGTTGGGACTGAGCCCACCGCCTGGGCCGCCATGCAGGAACACGGCGGGCTTGGCGCCGGGCGTGCCGACGCGCTCCCAGTAGATCTGGTGGCCGTTGCCGACATCGAGATGGCCGGAAGCGTATGGCTCGATCTCGGGATAGTAGGTGCGGAGCGTCACGCCGGGAAACCTTGTCTGGGTGGCCACTCGGCCGTGTCGTGGTCAGGGTGCTGGTGGCTGACGAGGCTCGCCATGAACTCATGCCAACCAGCCGCGTACTCGGTACGAACCGGCAGCGTCGCAAGGCTATCGAAGAAGGGCAGCTTGTCGGCCAGGTTGACCTGGATCGCCGGCGCGGCGACAGTCGGATCGTCGAAGGCACCGATGGCGATCTCGACCTGCTGATCGGCCGGACGGCCGATCTCCTCGTAAGTCAGCGGCGTGCCGCACTCCGAACAAAAGCCGCGCTTGATCTTGTCGGAACTCTCGAAATATTTCGGCGCGCCGCGGGTCCAGACGACATCGAACGAGGTGATCAGCGGGCCGAAGAAGGCACCGAAGGCCTTCTGACACATGCGGCAATGGCAGATCGAGCCGCGGCCGAGCCGGCCGACGGCAAAACGCACCGCGCCGCATTGGCAGCCGCCGGTAAACGGAGCCTCACTCGGGGGCATGACACACGGCTTCGATGTTGTGCCCGTCCGGATCGTAGACGAAGGCGGCGTAGTAGGTGGCGTGATAGTGCGGACGCAGGCCCGGCGGGCCATTGTCCTTGCCCCCGGCAGCGATCGCTGCGGCATAGAATGCATCGACGGCAGCCCGATTGGGGGCGCTGAAAGCCAGATGCACCCGGCCGCCAGTGAGCTTGCCGCCATCGCCGATCCACAGGAACGGCTGCTCCGAGCCGAGCCCGGCGACGTTGCCCTCCTCGCCCTCGAATTTCATGTGCGTCTTGATGCCGAGCGGGGCCAGCGCCTTTTCGTAGAAAGCCAGCGAGGTCGGGTAGTCGGCGGTCGAAATGGCTACGTGATCCAAAGCGCTCATGGGCGTCCTCCCTCCGGGCCGACATAAGCGGCCTCGATGTTGTTTCCGTCAGGGTCCAATACGAAGGCGGCGTAGTAGTCGGGCGAATAATGTGGGCGCAGACCCGGCGGACCGTTGTCGCGGCCACCGGCAGCAAGCGCCACGGTGTAGAAAGCCTCGACGGCGGCTCGGCTCGAGGCAACGAAGGCGACGTGCGTATCGCCGCCGCGCACACTTTTGCCGGTGCCCAGCCAGAAGGTCGGACGATCGACGCCGTAACCCGCCGACTTCACCCCCTCATACTCGAACTCCGCCAGCAGCTTGATGCCGAGGGCACCCAGCGCGGCGGTATAGAAGTCGCGCGAGAGGACGAAGTCGGTGACCTTGAGACCGACGTGGTCGATGATGACGCTCACCTCACCACCTCCCACCTGGTCTGGCGTTGGCCGGCTTCGTCCTTGTAGTCCATCAGTTGGACACCCTGTGTCAGCAATTGGGCCCGGATGGTGTCAGCTTTTGCGAAATCCCTGGCGTTGAGGGCGGCGAGGCGAGCGGCGACAGCTTCCTCCACCCCGGCCGGGGCGTCAGCGGTGGCGGCGGTCAGCAGACCGTCGGTGG
>JAEUMC010000672.1 GCA_016793415.1 Devosia sp.
GGCGCGGCTCGAAGCGTCGAATGCCACCCCGATGCTGACGGTGATCCGCTGCAGGCTGCCGCTCTCCAGCACTACCGCCAGGTTGGCAACGGCCTTGCGCATCCGCTCGGCCACGGCCTGCGCCTCCCGCCGGCTTACCCGCGGCAGCACCAGCGCGAACTCTTCTCCGCCGATCCGACCGAACAGATCGCCCTGCCGGATCGCGGTACGGATCGCCGCCGCCACCGCCACCAGCACGCGGTCGCCCGAGGGGTGACCGTGAACATCGTTGATCTGCTTGAAGTGATCGGCGTCGAGCACCAGCACGGCGACTGCCGCCTTCTCGCCCAGCAGTTGCGCCAGCAACCCCGTCCCCGCCTCCATGAAGGTGCTGCGAGTCAGCGCATCGGTCAGCGAGTCGTGCCGCGCCAGCCGCTCGAGCTGCTCGATGCGGCGGCGGCGCTCGGCATTGACGCTGGCGATCACCATCGGGCCGAGCGCGACCAGCGCCACCCCCATATGCACCGCGGTGATCGCGTCGCCGGTCACGTCGGCGCCGAGCCCGAGGTCGAACAGGCCCAGCTTGATGCCGATCATCGCGAGACCGGAATACATCATTACCAGCACCGCTGTTGCCGCCAGCGGCAGCGCCAGCGCACACCAGATCAGCGCCGGAACCGGAAACACGATGGCTACGGGATGCGCCACCAGCAGCGACAGACCGATTGCCGCGGCCAGTACCACCACCGGCAACAGCAGCGGCCAGGCCCGCTCCGCCCTGACTCTGGGCAGGGGCAGCCACCTGGACGGCGGTGGCACGGTCAGCAGCACCGGCAGGAATGCCAGATAGTTCACCAACTCCGCAGCAAACCAGCCGGCCGAGGCCTCAAAATAGCTGAGGCCACTGATCTCGCTCAGCGCCACCCCGCCGACCACCCCGGCGGCCGCCGAGGCAGCACAGGCCATCAGCAAGAGCGAGATCACCCCCTGCGGTCGGGTCAGCGCCCGGTCTTCCGCCTCGAGCGCGCCGAACAGCAGGGTGAAGGCCAATGCACCAAGCAGGTTGCCACCGGTCAGCACCAGCGCCAGGCGCAGGGAGTCGCCCACCACCATCGCCGCCGCCAGATACCCGGCGGACGCCCCGACCATCACCGGCAGGGTGCGCAACCGGCTCGAGCGCACCAGTACCCCGGCAAGGACAGCATTGGCCGGCCAGAACGCGGCGAGGAACCCGACCGGCCGCGACAGGCTCCCCGCGATGGCGGCAAGGAAGATAAGGATGGCGACGAGCAGCACGTCGCGCGCGTGAAACGACAGAAAGCGAGGGGTGCGGCTGCCCCCGGCCGCGGGCGTCAAGTCCATGGGGTCCTCTACACGTGCGTCCATTCACGACATCGCGCCGAACGCCTGACCCCTCAATCAGCATTCTGGCGAAACGCGATGCCTCAGCACAAACAAGTAGAGCACGCGACCTGACTCGGGTCAGGCCGATTGCATGCCAGCCATGTAGTTTTACCAAGTCGACGCTGCGTTGACTTCGCTCTACTGTATCGCGCGCGTGAGGTCAGGCGACCATGTGGTGTCGCAGTTCCTTCACCTTGCTGCCGCGCAGCCACTCCCGGTCCAGGATG
>JAEUMC010000704.1 GCA_016793415.1 Devosia sp.
TCAGTTCGCTCACATAGATGTAGGTGTAGATGCCGACAGCCTGCAGCACGAGGCCGGCGACGATCACCCGGCGGACCCCGAGCCGGTCGGCCAGCACGCCGAAGATCACTCGGCCGAACAGTCCTGCCAGCCCCTCGACGCTGTAGATGCTCGCCGCCGCCAGCGCCGAGGCGCCGCAGATCATGGCATAGCTGACGGTGTGGAAGATCGGCCCCGAATGGGCGGCGCAGCAGAGGAAGAACACTGCGGCGAGCACGATGAACTGCGGCGTACGCAGGGCCGACCAGCCCATCGCACCCTGCTTGGGCTGGGCCGCGGCAGTCGGCGTCGGCGCCGGTTCGGTCACCGTCGGGGCGCGGCGGATCAGCATCGCCGCGAGGACGATCACGATCAGCGCGCCGATAGCGATGCTCAGCATGGCGCTGCGCCAGCCATTGGTCTCGATCAGGTAGCTGGCGAACGGGGTGATCACCATCGGCGCGATGCCGCCGCCGATCGACACCAGCGACACCGCAAGGCTGCGATTCTTGTCGAACCAGCCCAGCGTCGCCGAAATGATCGGTGCGAAATAGGCTCCGCCCGCCGCGCCAACCAGTCCACCATAGGCGAACTGGAAGATCAGCAGGTCATGCGCCTGGCTGGCCAGCAGCAGGCCCGCGCCGAGCAGCACGGTCGCCATCAGCACCACCGGCCGTGCCCCGATGCGGTCACTGAGCGTGCCCCAGACGAAGCCGGAAACGCCCATGACGATGAAGCCCACGGTCATTGCCGCCGAAATGCCGGCGCGGCTCCAGCCGGTATCTTCCGCCATCGGTTGCAGGTAGACCGGAAGCGCAAACATCGCTCCCATTGCCACACAGGTGATCACCGCGCCCGCCGCGACGACGACCCAGCCATAATGCTTGCTCATTGTTCCGTCCCTCAGGATGTCCTGCCATCTAGACGAGTGGCGGCAGCGACATTCGACAGCGCGAGACAAAATATCGGTCTCGACGCCATCACCACAACCACTTGCACGTTGCAAGTGGTATACCCAGCTGCAAACTGCTTGTAAACTGCAAGCGGAATATCTGAACGCCTAGTGCCAGGAGCCGTGCCCGTGGATCGCCGATCCGGATGCCCCATCAACCTCTCCGTCGAAGTGCTCGGCGATCGCTGGAGCCTCGTGGTGCTGCGCGACATCATGTTCGGCAACTTCCGCACCTATGGCGAACTGCACGCCAACTCGCTCGAGGGCATCGCCACCAACATCCTGGCCAATCGGCTGAAGCGGCTGATGGAGGAGGGGCTGGTGACGGCGTCGGCCGACCCTACACACAAGCAGCGCACCATCTACAACCTCACCGAAATGGCGATCGCCCTGGTCCCGGTGATGGCGCAACTGGGCGCCTGGGGCTCGCGCTTCCTGCCGGCCAGCCCGCAACTTTCGGCCCGCGCCATCGCGCTGGCCGAGGGCGGGCCGCCGCTGTGGGATGCCTTCACGGCCGAACTCCGCTATCTGCACTTGGGGGCGCCCAAGCCGCCGCGCTCGGTCCTCGCCGAGCTCGACGCGGCCTATCGGGCGGCGGGTCAGAACCCGTAATTCACCCCGAGCTTGACGATGTGCAGGTTCTGCTGCGCGTCGAGGCTGCCGGCGGAAAAGTCGAGTTCCGAGCCGAGCGACACGAAGTCGTATTCGATCCCGGCGGTGGCGTTCTCGCTGAAGGCGAACTCGGTGCCGAGCCCCACCGTCCAGCCGGTCGCCACTGCATCGGCGGAGGTCGGCGGCGGTGCCGGCAATGGCGCGGTGGCGGTCAGCGTCGACCGCACGCCGCCTGCTGCAAGCCCGCCCTTGGCATAGAGCAGCAGTGTATCGGCGGCATAGCCGACCCGTCCGGTGACGGTACCGAGCCAATCGAGATCGTAGCTGTAGTCGAGGCTGTTGAGCCCGTCGGTGGCCGAACCGCTGCCACCGATAGAGGTCCTGGCGAGATCGGCTTCGGCGCCGAACAGCAGGACGCCCGCCTGCGTGTTGAACCCGGCCCGCACCCCGGCGAGCCAGCCGCCGGCGGCAAGATCGAGCGGGTCGGCGAGCCCACCCGGTTCGGTGAGCGTGACGGCACTGCTGCCGGCGCCAAGGAACAGGCCGGCATAGGCGCCGGACCAGTCGTAATTCGCCGCCGCGGCAATCGCCTCGGCGTCATCGACGATCAGATCGGCTGCCGCGGCCGATCCGCCCGCGACGCCGAAAACGGCAAGCAGAATGAGCGCAGACATTCGCATGGTGTGGCCCCCCATCGGTTCGCGCTGGGCAAAACTACGGGTTACTGCGTGATGTC
>JAEUMC010000740.1 GCA_016793415.1 Devosia sp.
GGCGAGACCATCTACGAGCCGCGCGAGCACATCGGCAAGACCGCCAAGTGGATGGTCAAGGCGCGCGAAGAGCTCGGCGAAGACGTCATCCTCGGTATCGACTTCCACCACCGCCTGTCGGTGGCCGAGGCCGCCAGCTTCTGCCAGAAGATGCCGTCCGGCACGCTCGACTTCCTCGAGGAGCCGATCCGCGACGAGACCCCCGAGGCCTATGAATCGCTGCGCACCCTCACCGACGTGCCGTTCGCCATCGGCGAGGAATTTGCATCGAAGTGGCAGTTCCTGCCTTACATCGAACGCGGCATCCATCAGTTCAACCGCATCGACGTGTGCAATGTCGGCGGCCTCACCGAGTCGATGAAAGTCGCCGGCTGGAGCGAGGCGCACTACGTGGACATGATGCCGCACAATCCGCTCGGGCCGATCTGCACTGCGGCCACCGTGCACTTCTCCGCCGCGGTGCCGAACTTCTCCTGGCTCGAGACGCGCTCCAGTCCCGCGGAAAATCTCGGCTTCGACAATACTGAGTTTTTCCCCGTGCAACCACGGCTTGAAGGCGCCCACTACCCGGTCAGCAACGCTCCAGGTCTCGGCATCGAGGTCAATGAAGAGCTGATCAAGAAGCAAAGCTTCAAGTTCTGGCAGGCGCCGATGCTGCACCGTCGCGATGGCTCTGTGACCAATTGGTAGTGATCTGATGGGTTGACGCCCCGCCGCGCCACCCCACTTAGTACTTTCGGACGCAGGATTCGTAGCTCGGCCCGTACTTCGGGCCGGGCGCGTTGCTTCGGCGTCAATTTGGGTTGCGGCGAGGGCTTAGAATTGGCTGACTTTTTTGAACCCGCGGGACGCGGTGTGCAACATGCCAGCCTGCGCGCCGCCAATCGCCGTGCCGTGCTCACCACCATCACCTTCAGCCCAGGCATTTCCAACGCCGAGGTGTCACGCCGTACCGGGCTGGCGCCGCAGACCGCATCGGCGATCGTCACCGAACTCGAGGATGATGGTCTCATCACCCGCGGCGACGTGCTGCGTGGCCGGCGCGGCCAGCCGGCAACGCCGCTCTATCTCGATTATGGCGGCGCCTACGGCATCGGCTGCGAGATCTCCTGGCGTCATATCGATATCACGCTGATCAACCTGGGCAGCGAGGACCTCGGCCGCTATCGCCGCGACTTCGCCTATCCCGACGCCACCAGCATCGTCGCCGAGGCAGCCGAAGCCATCGCCGGGCTCATCGCTCGGCTGACGCCGGCTGAGCAGCAGCGTGTCGCCGGCATCGGCCTCGCGACGCCGAGCAACCTTGGCAGCCTGATCGGCAATGTCGAGCCACCACCCGAGCAGTTCACCGCCTGGCGCGAGCTTGATCTTCGCGCTGCGCTCGAGGCGGCGACCGGTCTCGCCACCACCTGGTTCAATGACGGCAACTGCGCCTGCTTCGCCGAAATGGTGATGTCGCCGCCGCCGCGCCCGGCCAACCTGGTGCACCTGTTCGTCTCGACGTTTCTCGGCGCCGGCATCACCGCCGAGCACACCCTCTGGGAAGGCCCGACCGGTAATTCGGCCAACCTGGGCTCCATGCTGGTCAACGGCCACGACGGCCATCGCGCCTTCGGCCACGATATCGCCTCGACCACGGCGCTCGGTCGGCGGCTGGCCGAGGCGGGCATCGAGCTGCCGATTTCCAATCCCTCGGCATGGCCCTGGTCCGATTGGGAGGCGCATGTCACGCCCTGGGTCGATGCGTCCGGCAAGGCCCTCGCCGAAATCATCTTCAACACCGGCGCCGTGCTCGAGATCGACCACGCCATCATCGACAGCACCGCGCCGCAGCCGATCATCGAACGACTGGTCGCCGCGACCGAAGCGGCGTTGGGTAACCTGGCGGCGAGGGGCGCACGGCGCCCACGCCTCGTCGCAGGCACGCTCGGCGCCCGTGCCGCTCCCCTTGGCGGCGCGCAGCTCACCATGTTCCGCAAGCACTTTTCGCGCGATCTGAGCGACATGCTGGCAGCGGAGTAGCCGACCGCGCTGCCGGTGCTTGCACCGGCACCCGTCATGCTCACCTAGAGCCGCGCCAACTCCCGCAGCATCGCTGTCGCGTGCTCGAACCGCCGCTGCTGCCCGGCGATCCGATCGGCCCGCTCGCTCCTCGGCTGATACGTCCGCCCGCGCGCTGCGACTCCCATCGTCAGCCCCAGGGCCTTCGCCGCCGCGCGATAGGCACCAAGGCTCGCCGCCAGCACCGGCTGCTCGGGTACCGTGACTTCACGTCCGAGCACGTCGGCCATGATCTGCGGCCAGATCGCGCTCTGCGCCCCACCGCCCACCAGATAGACCGGTCCTGCCGCGCCCATCGCCCGCACATTGGCGGCGATGGCGAACGCCACGCCCTCGAGCGCCGCGTAGTAGAGCGTCGCCGCGCCATCGGTGGCCGAGACATTGGCGAACCCGGCCCTGAGTTCGAGATCGACGAACGGCGTACGCTCGCCGTTGAGATAGGGCAGGAACAGCGCGCCGCCCGGCGCAACATCCGCCTCACCCGCCAGCCGCTCGGCCTCGGCCAGGGTTAGTCCCAGCGTATCGCGCGCCCACTGCGCCGCCGCCCCGGCCGAGAAGATCGGCGCCACTTCGATCAGCCCGCCATGCAACGGATGCGCCAGCCGATAATAGGGCCGCGGCGTGCGTTCGGTTAGCGCGGTGACGCCGGCCACCCAGCCGCTGGTGCCGAGGTAGATGCTCACTTCGTCCGGCTGCTCGGCCCCGCTGCCGATGGTGGTCGCCGCGGCATCGCCGCAGCCGTTGATCACCGGCAGGCCGGCGGGCAGGCCCAGGGCTTCCGCCGCCTCGGCGGTGAGCCCGCCCAGCACCGTCTCCGCCGCGAGGATCGGCGGCAGCAGGCCGCGGTCGACGTCGAGCAGTTCGACCAGCGCTGCGGACCAGTCCCGCGTGCCGATATCCATCAG
>JAEUMC010000584.1 GCA_016793415.1 Devosia sp.
AAAAGGTTGGCATAGGGGCTGAACGGGTCCTTGACCCAGTCATGCTTGGGCAGGGATTTGTCGACATAGGTGTAGGCGGCATAGACGTAGTCGCTGCCGCTGCCCTGCAGCAGTCCCGGGTCGAGCGCCAGGCCGAGCAGCCCGTCCTGCCCGCCGGGGGCCGAAACCTCCTCGATGTCGATCGCCACCTGCTTGGTGCCGTCGGCCGGGTTGATGCGGGTGATCTTGCCGCCGACGCGCTCGGTGACCCATAGCCAGTCATCGGGGCCCCAGGTGATCTCCCACGGCCCCTCGAGACCGTTGGTGAGTTCCTTCACCTCGAACTGCTTGGTGCCGGTCACCGCCGTATCCGGCGTTCCCTGCGCCAGGGCAGGGGCGGCGATGAGCGCGGCGAGGGCGAACGTTGCGAACAGTCTCATGGCGTTCCTCCGAGGAAATAATCGGCGGTCCAACCCGCTCGCGAGCGGGTTGGTTCCGGGTCTGTCGGTCGTAGCGAAATCGCCGTCTTGCAGGCGTTAGCCCGCTCCGGCGCTTACGGCTGATCGTGCTTCCAGCCGAGGATGCGCTCGGCCTTGGACGAGTTGAAGAAGGCCTTGCGGCCGCTGAGATCGCCCTTGATCGGGATGCCGGGGAAGAACTTCTCCGCCGCCTCGAGGCTGGGCATGTCGATCGTGGTGTCGGGCGCCACGATGTAGAACACCTCATGGCCCCTGAACTTGCCCTCGAGGCTCAGCAGGCAGGCCCGCGCCGCGGCATCGAAGCGCGTATAGGCAAACAGGTGCTTCTTGGGCGAGGGCGCGTTGGGGGTGAAGTTGCGGGCCGCCAGTTCGCGCTCCGGCACCACCCAATGGAAGCGCATCGAGGCAATAGAGATGTCGTCCCAACGACGGGCAAAGGCATCGGCCTGGGCCTCGCAGATCCACTTCGAGAGGCTGTAGGGCTCCTCGGAATAGTTGGCGTGTTCCTCGTCGATCGGCAGGTAGTCGTAGTGCGGATCGCGGCTGTAGGAGTGGCCGATGGCGTTGACGCTCGAGGCCTGGCAGATGCGCATGATGCCGTTGTCGACCGCGGCCTGCAGCGCGTTGTAGCTGCCCACCACATTGTTGTTGTGGACCACGTGATCAGGGTGCCGGCCCGGCGAGGGGATGGCGGCCATGTGGATCAACGCGTCGCAGCCGGCAAAGGCGGCGACGAGCTTTTCGTATTCATCCATGTCGGCCTGGATGAAATGCAGGTCCCTGGTCTCTTCGGTCTCGGGGGCGGCGACGCGGTCGATGCAGACCAGGTCATGACCCTGCTTGCGCGCCTCGGTGATGATGGCGCGGCCGATGCCGCCGGATGAACCGGTGAGTGCAATCTTCATGGCTTCAGTCTCAGCTCGAATAGACGGCTTCGTGGAGGCCGCGGATGTAGCCGATGGCGTAGAGGCGGCCGAAGGCGGAGTAGCCGGCGTTCTCGTTGCTGTCGCCTTCGACGGTAGGGACATGGTCGGGGCGCAGCACGCCGTCGAAATCGATGTCCTTGTAGGCGCGCATGGTGGCCAGCATGTCGGTCTTGCCGGCATCGTGCCAGGTCTCATGGAAGCTGGTCGGCACGCCCTCGACGTCGCGGAAGTGGACGAAGCTGATCTTCTTCTTGCCGAAGCCGCGGATCACCTTGGGCAGGTCGTCGGTCATCAGGGTGAAGTTGCCCTGGCAGAGGGTGATGGTGTTGTAGTCGGACGGCAGCATGTCGACGAGGCGCTGGAAGTTCGGCACCGTGCGCATGATGCGCGACACGCCCTTGATCGGGGTGATCGGCGGATCGTCGGGGTGCATGGAGAGCTTGACGCCGGCCTTCTCGGCCACCGGCAGCACGCGGCGCAGGAAGTATTCCAGGGTCTCCCAGAGCTTTTCCTCCGATACCGGCGGGTTCGAGGTGATGCTGTCGGGCACATCCCTGGCGTCGAAGGCCGTCACCACCGAGCCGCCGCGGCTGGGATAGGCCATGTTGGTGCGCACCCAGTTGAAGTCGGTCATCCACTCGTAGCACCACACCGGGATGCCGAGCTTGCCCATGTTGGTGATCAGTTCGCAGACCACGTCGATCTCGGCGTCGCGTCCTTCGAGGCCGCGCTTGGCGAGGTTCAGCGGCGGCCGCGCTTCGATGACGCGGATCTCATAGCCGCCCTTCTCGTACGCGTCCTTCATGCGCGTCAGCGCCGAAAGCGAGGAGACGCGCTCATTAGCCTCGAGGCTATCGAAAGGCAGGCCGGCGACAGCCAGATCGACCCCGCACTGCTTGGCGAGCTTCCAGACGGGGGAATATTTGGGAGGGATGACCTCGGCGATCTCTAGCATGTCGATGCAATCTCAAAAGTTGATGCGGCAAATATCGGGCCGCGGTGGACGTAACTATGCCGGCCGCTGCAAACGGCCGGCGCTGGAGTTGTGCAGCCTGCTCCGCGCGGGAGCGGGCCGGTGAAACGCCTCAGGGCGTCGGTGCGTTGGCGCTGAACTCGGCCTGCGATTCCTTGGAGCGGACCGAGTGCTGGCCCCACTTCTGGTCGAGGTTGGGCCACGGAATCGAGTCGACCAGCAGCCTCGTATAGGCGTGCTGCGGGTTGCGGATCACCGTCTCGACATCGCCCTTTTCCACCACGTCGCCGCGGTAGAGCACCGTGATGGTGTCGGCCACGTGGTAGGCGGTGGTGAGGTCGTGGGTGATGTAGATGATGGTCACGCCGTGGTCGCGGTGCAGGTTCTTCAGCGATTCCAGGATATTGGCGCGCAGCGACGCATCGACCATCGACACCGGTTCGTCGGCGATCAGCAGCTTGGGCTTCAGCAGCAGCGCGCGGGCCACGTTGATACGCTGGCGCTGGCCGCCCGAGAGCTGGTGCGGGAAGCGGCCGAGCACATCTTCGGGGCGGAGGCCCACGGCGGTGAGCGCCTCGTCCATCTTGTTGCGCGCGTCCTTGCCGGATTTGGCCAGCTTGAACTGCTTGATCGGCACGGTGAGCAGGTGGTCGACGGTGTAGAACGGGTTGAACACCGCGAACGGATCCTGGAACACCGCCTGGACTTCGCGGCGATAGGCCATGCGCTCTGCGCCACGGAGCGTGGTGATGTTCTTGCCGCGATAGAGGATCTCGCCGGTGGTGGGGGTGATGAAGCCCAGCACCAGCATGGCGAGGGTGGTCTTGCCCGAACCGGATTCGCCGGCGACGGTGAGGATGGTCGGATCATCCTCCTTCAGCGTCAGGTTGAACTCCTTGAGCGCGATCTTGGCGTGCGAGGAGAGCAGGCCCCGTTGGTAGACCTTGGTGACGTTGCGGATTTCCAGAAGATTGGACATGGATTCAATTCCCCTGGTCGTAGAGATGGCAGGCGACGAGCTGGCCGCCGGGCAGCACGTTGACCTTGGGCTTTTCGGTGCGCGAGCGATCCGAGGCGAACGGGCAGCGCGGATGGAAAGCGCAGCCCGAGGGCAGGCGCAGCAGCGAGGGCGCAAGGCCCGGGATGCCCTTGAACTGACCCTTGTTGTCGAGCGTCGGCAGGCTCGAGATCAGCGCCTGCGAGTAGGGGTGCTTGGGGCTGGTGAACATCTCGCGCACCGTCGCGAGCTCGACCAGCCGGCCGGCATACATCACCGCCACATGGTCCATGGTCTGGGCCATCAGGCCCATGTCATGGCCGATCAGGATCACGGCCGAGTTGATCTCGTCCTGCACCTTGTCGATGGTTTCCATCACCTGGCGCTGGGTGACGACGTCGAGCGCGCTGGTCGGCTCGTCCGCGATGATCACTTCGGGGCGCAGCAGGATGCCGATGGCGATACAGACGCGCTGCTTCATGCCGCCCGACAATTCGTGCGGGTACATGTGGAAGACGCTCGGATCGAGATCCACCGATTTCAGCGCCCAGACGCAGCGGTCGTTGATGGCGCTGGCGCTCTCGCCGCGCAGGTGCGACTTGATCGCGTCGACCATCTGCGCGCCGACCCGCATCACCGGGTTGAGCGAGTTCATGGCGCCCTGCGGGATGTAGGCGATCTTCGAAAGCCGCGCCTTGCGCATATCCTCTTCGTTCAGCGCCTGCAGGTCCGTGCCGCCGACCCAGACGCTGCCGCCTTCGATCCGTCCGGGCGGCTTGATCATGCGCATCATGGCGAGGGCGAGGGTGGATTTGCCCGAGCCGGATTCGCCGACCATGCCCATCTTGGTGCCGGCTTCGAGGGTGAAGCTGACATTGTCGAGGGCTCGGGCGCGGCCGAGGTCGGTGTAGTAGGTGACGACCAGGTCGTTGACGTGGAGGACGGGGCCAGCGGTCGCCGGACCGGTATTGCGTCCGGACGCGGTGTCGGTCGATGCGAGGTTCATAGTCATTACTCCGTCCGCCGCACGCGCGGATTGGCCAGCTCGTCGAGGCCCATATTGATGAGGGCGAGCGAGCCGAGGATGAGGATCATGGCGATCGAAGGTCCGATCGGCCACCACCACCAGCCGTTGAAGAAGGCACCCTGCAGTTGCGCCGCCCAGATGATGTTACCGAGCAGCGGCTCGCGCAGCGGCCCGAGGCCGAGTACGGCGAGGTAGAACGAGGCGAACACCGCGGAGAACACCTGGCCGACGAAGGCCGCTGCAATGAACGGCAACAGGTTGGGCAGGATTTCCTTGAAGATGATGGCGATATCGCTGACGCCCGAGAGTTTGGCGACCGACACGAATTGTCGCTCCTTCATGGTCAGCACCTGGGCGCGGATCACCAGCGTCGGTCCCATCCAGGCGAGCATCACCACGATCAGCGCCATGGTGACGATGGTGACGTCGCGCTTGTCGAGCGAGCCGGCGACGACCACCTGGATCAGCAGCACCGGGATGGGGGTGAGGATCTGGCAGATGGTGCGGATGGTCGAGTCAATCCAGCCGCCGAAATAGGCCGAGGTGAAGCCGAGAACGACGCCGATCAGGGTGCCAAGCCCGCCGGCGATGACGCCGATGACGGCAGTCTGCCACATGCCCACGACCATCGCCGCCAGCAGGTTTCGGCCGAAGAAGTCGGTGCCGAACGGGTATTTCAGGCTGGGCGGCTGCTTGGTCGCCACCGACAGCGGGTAGGCCTGCTTGGGGTTGATGGTCATCAGGCCGATGACAGTGAACAGAACCAGCGCGATCAGGATGATCAGGCCGACGGCGAGCCCCCGGTTGCGGTTGAAGTAGCGCAGCAGGAGGGTCAGTCGTCCGGGCTGCTGGACCGCCGCTTCGGGCGCCGAAGTTGCAACGATTGTGGTCAATTGTCCGGTTCCTACTGGTTACGCACGCGCGGGTCGAGCAGCGGATAGATGAATTCCAGCACCGCCATCAGCACGGCAATGGCGATCGTGATGAACAGCACGATGCCGTAGATGACGGGGAAGTCGTTGGCGCGGATCGCGTTGTTGAGCACGGTGCCGAGACCCGGCAGGCCGAACAGTCCTTCGACGATAATGGCCGAGGTGACAACGGTACCCAGTGCCAACGCCAGGCCGGTGACCTGTGGCAGGAGGGTGTTGCGCAGGTAGTAGTCGCGGAAGATGCGTCCCCCGGTCAGCCCCTTGTGCTCGGCGAAGTTCACATAGTCCTCGCCCTGGATGGTGACACCCATGCCGCGCATCGACAGTACCCAGCCGCCGACTGAACCGAGGATCAACGCGAGGCCGGGTAGCAATTGGTGGCGCAGCAGGTCGAGTGCGAAGTCGAACGACCAGTTCGGCACGGTGCCGATGGAATAGGCGCCGCCCAGCGGCAGCAGCTTGAGACGGAAGCCGATGAAGAACAGCAGCAGCACGCCCATGATCACAGGTGGCACACCGGTCAGCAGCACGAAGGGGGTAGCGATCGAGCGCAGCCACCGGGGTGCCTTGGGCCAGGCCGAGATAGCGCCCAGAAGGTTGCCGATGACGAAGCTGAGGACGGTGGTGACCAGCAGCAGGAAGAAGGTCCAGGGAAGGGCCTGGCTGATAATGTCGGTGACGGTCGCCGGATAGCGGTTCAGCGAGTAACCGAAATCCATCCTGAGGATGTTGCCCAGGTAATTCCAGTACTGCTCCAGCAGCGGCTTATCGAGGCCGAACTGCTCGTTCATGTTGGCAACGAGCTTCTCGATATCGCCCGGAGCGAAGCCGCCGGAACGCGCCAGTTCGGCAAAGCGCTCACGGATGGCGTTACGGGGGCTCAGGCGTGGAATGAAGAATACGATCGTCGAGGCGGCCCAGATGACCAGAACCAGGAAGGAAAGGCGCTTTGCAATCAGCTTGAAGTTCACTCGGTCAACTCCGGCGCGGGAACGTTTGGGGGAGTGCGCGCGGACGCGCACTCCGATGTCGAAGCGGTCGCCTTACTGCGCGCCGGTCGGCTGCAGCGAGGTGATGACCAGGAGGCCGGTGTGGGCCCAGAACGCGCCGTTGGTGCCCATTGCCGGGTTGGCAGCGGTCGGCCAGTTCTTCCAGTAGTGCTGGTTGTAGGCGATGCGGTGCAGCCACTGGATGATCGGGATATCGATCTGGTCGCGCCAGTAGATGCCCAGAGCCTTGGCGGCGCCTTCCTGGAACTTCGGATCGTCCGACGAGAGCGGGGCGATCGAGTCGAGGATTTCGTCGTACTCGGGGTTCTTGTAGCGCGAGAACCGGTTGTTGCCGGCCGAGGTGCCGATGGCTTCGCTGTACTTGCCGTGGAAGAGGTTGAGAGCTTCGAACGGATCGTAGAGCGAGGCGCCGTGGCCGAACATGTAGAGGCCGGCCTTGCCGTCCGCCATGTTCTGGTAGGCGTCAGGACCGAAGTTGATCGCGGCGTCGAAGCCGCCCTGGCGGAGCATTTCGACCAGGATCGGCACGATGTCGGAGTGGATGCCTTCGAAGCCCTGGATGGTGGCGTCGATGGTCTTGCCATCCTTCTCCCACAGGCCGTCGCCGTTCATGGTGTAACCGGCTTCGGTCATCAGCGTCTTGCTCTGCTCGGGGTCGAACAGGCGCGGCTGGTACTGTTCCTCGAGCGCCTTGACGGCGGGCGAGTCAGCAAAAGCCTGCAGGTTCGGGTAGAGCGGGAACGGATAGATCGTCGCGATCGGAGCGCCTTCATACAGGATGTCGTTGATGACATCGCGGTTGATGACGAGGCTCATCGCACGACGGATCTTGGGATCGCTGTACGGCTCGAGCTGGGTGTTCATCCACAGCGAGTTCGGCCACCAGTCGAGGTAACCGAACGGCGATTCCGAACCGGTATGCGTGGTGATTTCCGGGTTCTGGGCAAGGATGTTGCCGATAACCGAGGAGCGCATGTCGAGAGCGGAGTCGAACTCGTTGTTCACGACGCGCTGGGCGACGGTGTCCATCGAGACGCCGGTGATGTTGGCGATGATGACGCGCTTGACTGCCGGCTCGGCGATACGGCCGGCCTTAACGGCCCACCAGTCGGGACGGTAGTCGAAGATCTTCTGGTTGGCGTTCCACGCCTTCAGATCATACGGACCCGAGTGCGGGATATCGATCGAGCCGGGCTCCATGTTCACGTCGGGCTTGGACGACAGGTAGTCGGCCGGGACGATCGGGATACCGGTATCGAACTTTTCGGTCAGCACTTCGAACTTGAAGCGCGGCGCCGGGGTCTTGAAGTTCACTTTCACGGTCAGGTCGTCGACGATGTCGGTCGAAGCGACGAACTGGCTGAAGTGCGCGTTGTAGGGCAGCTT